>NZ_JBSXNN010000065.1:0-28505 GCF_056857635.1 Vreelandella sp. L-15
GAACGGCCTGTTCCAGGCGGCTCGGTCACGCGCACGCGGCTACCGGAACGAGGCCAACTTCATCGCCATGATCTACCTGATTGGCAGCCCAGTGGGCCGCCTGTTCGATCAGGCCAAATCCACATGAAGTGACGAAGAACCCATTTTAGCTGCCCCTCTTGCCGATGCCATCGCAGATGCCGAGGCAGAAGGCCAAACGCTGACAGACGATATTGTCGAAACGCCTGCACGTTGGCCTGCGTTTGATGGTGGGTTAGCCCTCTATACGCTATTTAAGATGTATCACCGCCTGGTTTACGGCGAAGATGACAGTTATCGTTGCTCTCAGTGCAATACCCCACATGGCCCCCGTGAAATCCATGAATTCCACATGGAAGAGGGTGAGTTTGCACTGCTGGCCCCCATAAGCGAGCAGCACGACGCCCCTTACCTGCTAGTGCTCCATGAAAGCCAGCTTGCCCCCATTGAGCAACTGCTCAACGACAGCCTGCCACTATTTGATCGTTTTTAACGCGCTTGCGCCTCCTCCGCTAGCGTGGAAGAGGCGCATCGCCCAACGTATAACAACGAATCTTTTACAACGAAATGGTGCTGTTAATCCCACTAGAGACGTTTTCAGGCTCGAACCAACGGGCCGTGACGGTCTTAGTTTGCGTCCAGAAAGCAATCGCCTGTTTGCCGTTGGGGCCTAAGTCACCCAGCTTGGATGCCCGAGATCCGGTAAAGCTGAAGTAAGCAACGGGAACAGGAATCGGCACATTGATACCAATTTGGCCAACGTCGATATCCGTTTCAAACCGGCGAGCCACCCAGCCAGAGTTGGTAAAAATCGACGTGCCGTTGCCATTGGGGTTGGCATTAATAAAGTTGATGGCGTCATCCAGCGTTTCTACGCTAACCACACACAGCACAGGGCCGAAAACCTCTTCCCGATAAATGGTCATATCCGCCGTTACATCGGCAAATAGCGTCGGTCCTACAAAGTTGCCATCCGGGTAGCCGTCCACCGTATAGCCACGGCCATCTACCAGAAGTGTGGCGCCCTCTTTTTCACCGGCGCTGATTAAGCGCTCAACCCGCTCTTTCGCCTGGGGCGATACCAAGGGCCCCAGGTCTGCATCGCGCTGGGAGCCTGGCCCTACTTTCATGCCACGGGCACCGGCTTCGATATCTTTTATCCACTCCCGGGCTTCCCCCACCAGCACCACTACCGAGTTCGCCATGCAGCGCTGCCCGGCCGCGCCAAAAGCAGACCCTAACAGGCTGTCAATCGCTTGGCTGCGGTTAGCGTCAGGCATAACGACGCAGTGGTTTTTGGCCCCCATCATAGCCTGCATCCGTTTGCCTGCCGCCGCGGCACGGTTGTATAGCAGCGAGCCGACATGAGTCGAGCCGATAAACGACAGCGCCTTGATATCCTGGTGGTCAGCAATTTGATTCGCTACATCCGGACCACCGTGCACCACGTTTAATACGCCAGCGGGAATGCCCGCTTCATGGGCCAGCTCGACTAGCCGCATGGTAGAGCTCGGGTCCTGCTCGGAGGGTTTCAATACAAAGGTGTTACCCGTGGCAATAGCCAGCGGGAACATAAAGCAGGGCAACATAATCGGGAAGTTAAATGCCGTAATACCCGCGCCCACGCCTAACGGCTGGTGCATGGTGTAAACATCCACCTCGTTCGCTGCGTTTTCGGCTAATTCGCCTAGCTGCAGCGAGGTAATGGAGCAAGCATGTTCCACCACCTCAAGACCGCGGCCTACTTCACCTTCGGCATCGGGCAGTGTTTTGCCATGCTCTTCGGTAATTAACGCGGCAAGCTCTGCCGTATTCTCGCGAATAAGGGCCTGAAGCTTGAGCATAATGCGCATGCGTTTACCCAGCGGCACCTTGCGCCACTCTTTAAACGCCGTTTTGGCACTGGCAACGGCCCACTCGACCTCTTCTGAGGTGCAGAATGGAACGCGAGCCACTACCTCTTGGGTGGCCGGGTTAACAACGTCGCGCCACTCCTGGCTTTGCGACATCACTGGCTGACCATCGATATACATGGGTATTTCGCGAACGGACATAACACTGATCCTCATGGTTGTGTTTGTTATGGATTCTAATAGGGAGCCTGTAGGGTATATCAGCAAGTTAACGTAAACGTCAATTAGCCACTCGACAAAGACAAAAACGTTTAGCCAAATGCAATACGCCTTTCCCTCTCGGCAGCGCCCTCGCTATGCTGTTTCTAACGCCGAACCAACCCATCGGTTAGCCAGGGCAACCACGCCAGCAGCACCAGCGTGACGAGGGTCGCCAATAAAAAGGGCAGCAGCGCTCGGAAGATTTTTAGCGGCGGCGCACCGGTCATGGAGGAAGCGATAAACAGCCCCGCGCCCACTGGCGGGGTGAGTAACCCCATCACCAGGGTCAGGCAGACCACCACGCCAAACTGGTAAGGGCTAATCGCAAACTGGCTTTGAGCGATGGGCATTAAAATAGGCACCACCAGAATCAGTGCGGCAATCCCATCGATCACCATTCCCACTAGCAGCAGCGCCCCAATCACCAGCAGCAGAAACAGAAACGGGCTGCTGGTCAGCGCGGCAATCCATTCAGCGGCCATTTGCGGCAGCTGCTCGTAAATCACTACCCAGCCAAACACACCTGCCGCCGCAATCAGCATAATCACCAGCCCAGCATTAATCGCCGTGCGGGTAAGCACTTGGGGTAGCTGCTGAAAACGCAGATCGCCGTACACAAAGCGTCCCATTAACAGCGCCGCCAGCGAGGCCAGCGCCGCCGACTCCGTGGGCGTCGCAATGCCCAGCAAAATACCGCCAATGATAATCACCGGAATCAGCAGTGCAGGCATGCCCCATAGCGCATCGTGCAGCGCCTGTTGCCGGCTTGGCCACTGCCCTTTCGGGTATTGTTGCACCAGCCCCACCAGGGCGATAACCACGAAGAAACTCGCGCCTAGCAACAGCCCCGGCAGTAGCCCAGCGATAAACATCTCCGCAATGGGTACTTGGGCCATCACCCCAAACAGTACAAATAGCATAGAGGGCGGAATAATCGGCGATAAAAGCCCGCCAGCGGCGGTAATCGCCGCGCTGTAGGGCGTGTCGTACCCCTCCTCCTCCATCGCAGGCACCATAGCGCGGGACATAATGGCGATTTGCGAGGCCGCCGAGCCAATGATCGCCGCCATCATCATATTGGCGACTAAGTTGATATAAGCCAAGCCGCCGCGAAAGCCTCCCACCAGAATGCGGGCCAGAGCAATCAAGCGCTTGGTCAGCCCGCCCTCGTTCATCAACTCCCCGGCCAGCATAAATAGCGGAATCGCCAGCAAGCCGTAGCTTTCAATGGCGCTAAACAGCTGCTGCGGGTAGGAATCAAACAGCACCGTATTGCCAGAGGCCTGGATATACCACATCGCCGTAAGCGCCAGCACTAGCGCAATAGGCACCGCTCCCAGTAGCAGTAGCAAGAACACCGCGACCGTCATACCCGCCCCCTTAATGCCATTAGCGATTGCGTCAGGTTCGCCACGCCGTGCAGGCTCAGCGAGAGCGCAAACCAAGGCACAATCAGCCACGCCCAGAACTTTTTAATGCCCAGGGTGGAGGTGTTTTCCGCATAGATAAAATTAAACGTTTGCCCCTGAAACGCCTGGGTATCGAAGCCGGTTTGGACCAGCGTCAGCGGCTGGTACCAGCCCCAGCAAAGCCAGACCAGCAGCAGGGCAAACAGCAACACCATGGCATCCACCGCCACGCCGACCAGCTTTCTACCCGTTGGCGGCAGCAGGTCGCTCACCAGTGTCACCGCGATGCCCTGGCGGCGTTTCAACACCGCCCCAGCAATCAAGAACGTCATCCAGATCATGGCGTAAATCGCCAATTCACTGACCCAGTAAAGCGGGCTGCCCAGCGCGCGGAAGGCAATATTTGTGAGGATTAAACACGTCACCGCCGCTGCCAAGGCAGCGGCGGTGATCTCTTCACAACGGGCAAGCCCTTTGGAAAGGCGTTGCAACATGATGATTAAAGGCCTTTATCAACGGCTTGTTTGACGTTAAGGATTACTCGTCGCGCAGGCGGTCAGCCTCGGCGCGCAGGGTATCCAACATAGGGGCTTTCGGTGCCCAAATACTTTCCCACTCGGCAATCGCCTCGGAGAAGAACTCGGCATCGGCTTCGACGATATTGATGTCCAGCGCGCGGATCTCCTCTTCCTGGGCGGCGTCCATCTCCTCAAAACCGCTCAGTACGTTCTCCAGGTGCTCGGCCATGGCGGTATCGATCAGCTCGCGATCTGCCTCAGAGAGTTCGCGCCACACCCGACCAGACACCACCCCCACCATCGGGAACATCATATGGTTGGAGATCAGCAGGTTGTTCGCCTGCTCGTAGAATTTCAAAATCAGAATCGAGTCGAAATCCATATCAATGGCATCAACCTGCCCATTAGCGAGGGCATCATACACTTCCAACAAAGGCATGGGTGCAGGGGCAGCGCCGGTGGCGGTGTAGAAGTCGCGGATCGGCTCGAAGGGCGTAATACGCAGCCGCTGGCCATGCAAATCATCAGCGCTTTCAATAGGGCTGCGGCTCAATACTTGGCGCATGCCTACCATGCCGTAACCTACCCCAACAAAGCCCACGCCTTCCGGCATCAAGTCGAGTAGTTCACCGGCCGCATCGGAACGCAACAGGCGCGCCGCGTGGTTGACGTCGTCCACCAGATACGGGGCGTAGAGCGCGCCAAAATCAGGAATGCGATTGGAGATTTCGGCAATGGTTAGAAAGGCCATGTCCAGCGCGCCGGTTTGCAGCTGCTGCACCATTTGCGCTTCGTTACCTAACTGCTGGGCAGGAAAAACGCTTACGCTATGCTCGCCGCCTGAGCGCTCGTTGAGTGTTTGCGCGAACGCTTCGGCTTCGGTGGACCACAGATGCTGGGCGGGTGTAATCAGCCCTAAACGGAAGTCACGCGCCTGGGCGCTCATGGAAGAAACGGCCAAGGCGGCTGCGGCGCAGGCAAGCGTCAGCGTTTTCATTCGGTTCATGCAAAGCCTCGTTGTCCAGCCAGAGCGCCGTGCGGCGCTTTGGGTGTTTTTTTAATTAGTCGGCTTTGAGAATACCTGAGCGGTTGCGTTAATGGCACCCGCCATTGCGCTAACGCAGCGTCGCAATGACGGGTAGACATCCACTGCCCTAGGCGGCTTCGTAGGCGGCTTTCAAGCGGTAAAATTCGTCGACAATGGCCGCCATTTCGGTAGCATCGTAGTCGCATAGCCCGCTGACGACGAGCTTCTTAGAGCCTACACCCACCGCTTCACCGGCTGACTCAATGGAAAACTCCAGCAGCGCATCAGCGCGTTTACCCTGGACATCCAAGGAGGATTGATTCAGCGCCAGATTAGGTGAGAAGCCGTCTAAACGCTCCAGGCAAAAGCCCATGCTATCGTAGATCACCAGCGGGCGTTTAGGGTTAAACATCACCCCATGCTGCTCCATCAGCGGCTTGAGATAGTGGGGAAAATTCTTACCCGAGAAGGCGACGTAGCAGCGGGCAAAGCCTTCGACCACCGCCTCATCACGGGTCATCTCGCCGCTGCGGACAACCTGTAAATAGCATTTACCGCTGTCGTCACAGACGTGGATATCCCCGTTCTCGGTTTCACTGAACTTGATGGGTGTATCGGCCCCCACCATATTGGTGAAGCGAAATTCCATTTGTCGCGACAGCCCGAACTTCACCAGCACCAGCGTAAATAGCAGGTCGCCGGGCACGCAGAAACGCCGCGCATCCGGGTTGTGAATCGGGTTGTAGTCGCCGGCCACGCTTTTAGCGAAGCGGCTGGCCTGCTCCGCGGAGATCACCACATACTCTCCGCGCTGCGCGTAAAAATCCTTGAACATGGCTTTGCTGCCTGCCTAGCGTTGAAATCGAAAACCCATAACTGCCCCACGTCGCGCATAATGCCATAAAACACGCGCCAACAGGAGTCATCTGCTAGGAAGCCCGTATGTCCCGTGACACGCCCACTGCACCACGTCGTTTTCGCCTTCTCATCGCCCTGCTGTTTGGCGCGCTAGCGCTTGTGCTAATTTGGCTGATAGGCAGCTACTGGCTACTCAACAGCCAGTGGCTACCGCAACGAATCTCCACCATCGAAGGGGTCGAGGTGCGCTGGTCTAACGCCCAGAGCCTTCACCCAGGGCGTTGGGAGGTGGAAAATCTCTACCTAGCCCGGGAAGACGAAGCGCTACCGATTACCGTCGAGGCTAGCCAAGCCACCCTGTCGCTATCGCTGCTTGCCCTGCTTCGCGGAGAGCTACATATTCAAGCACTGGAGGCAAACGGCATTCGCCGCTTCACCGTCGGGGACATTGCCCTGGAGGCAGAGGGCCAGCTGAAGGTCGAGGATACCCAGTTCAGCCAAGAGACCCTCAGCGTGCCTTATGTAGGCTTGGACATCACCCAAGGCCGCCTCGTCCGCTTGAGCGATCAAACCACGCTGGTGCAGGACATTCAGCTACGCAGTACGGCGTCGCTGGACTCACTTTCTACCCAGCAAAGTAGCGATGCGTTAACCGAGGCGCTGCTCGACGCCCTCACCGCCCAGCTTGCCATCACGGCTCAAGCGGATGCTTGGGACGTGTTCATGCCCTACCTAGAGGCGCTGCCCTGGTTGAGCCTGGCAGGCAACGGCGTATTGGAAGGTGAGCTAGCGCTTGCCGAGGGCCAACTACAGCCGGGCAGCGAACTCACATTAGCAACCCCAAGGCTTGCGCTCTCTATCGATGAGCAGCGCTTGAAAGGTACCGACAACACGCGCCGCTGGCTGGTAGCGGATGACACACCGCCGCCGCATACCGCCACGGGCCAGGGGCGCGTCAGGCTCGCTGTGGTAGAGGGGCAACTGCGCTTCGCTACTCAGTTGGAGGACGTCACGCTAGCCGACACGCACCCCTACGCCACAAACACACGGCTCTCCCTCGCTACCCACATCCCTAATCAGCGCCTGGACCAACTCGACTTGCCCACTGGCGCCTCACTTGAGCTATCGGGCGAGGTAACGCGCCTGGACATGCTTGACCGCTATCTCGCAACGGCCTTCGATGGCCAAGGGGTTCGGCTATCCGGCCAGGGGAGCATCACCGCCAGCGCGACGCTGCGGGATGCGCGCCCTTATGAAGCATCGCTAACCGTTCAAGCGCCCACGCTAGACGCAGAGCTGCTTGAACTCACCGCGCAAGGCAGCGGTACGCTCGACGCGACGCTCTCCCCCGATGAGCAAGTCGCGGCAACGCTGGCCTTCACAGACGCCACGCTGCGCCATCAGGAGCGAACCTTGCTAGCGGACGCAGCGCTAACGCTAGCGGCACAAAGCCCCCTCGACCCCGAACAGGCACAACAAAGCGCCACGGCACAACTAATTTGGGAAGAAGCAACGCTGCCCAATATCCAAGCATTACAACCCTACCTTGCGGCGGTGTTGCCCAGTCCTTCTCCGCTAACGTTAAACAGCGGCTCAGCCACCAGCCACGGTCAGCTCCGCTTCACGACCGAGCAACTGAGCGGAGAGCTTTATTTGGCTGGCAACGCGCTGACCACTGGCTGGCAACGTAGCGAGCAGAGCGGCACGTTGGTGAGCGATATACAGCTGGCGCTGGCCATCCACCAAGCGGCGCTGGATGGCACAGTGCTGGACATCAGCGGCTCGCGGTTAAGCTGGCAGGTGGCCGACCCGCAACGTCCCGGCGAAGCGCTGGAGAGCACGCTGGTGCTGCGCGACGGTCGCTTTCAGCGCCAAAACGCCACCCCAAGCGGGCAGTTCACACTGGAGGGCAGCGTGCAGCGGCTGGGGTTTCTCAACACGTTTTTACCGGATGCCCACGGCGTATCTCTTTCCGGCAACGGTCAGCTTTTTTTGCAAGGCGCGTTTATAGACGACACGCTGCAAGCCCCTACGCGGCTGCGGGTCAATGCTAACCAGTTGGAAGTGACGTTTCTCGACTACTTGGCCACCGGGCGCGGCGAGCTGACCGCCCAGTTAGATAGCCCCGAGCAAGCACAGCTTTCGCTAGGCATTCCACAGTTCGCCTTACGGCGACAAGATGATGACCGCCCGCATCTGGAAGGCCGCCACTTTGCGCTCACCACCCAAACCGACCGCTTTAGTGATGTACTCGACGCCCCCGCTCCCGAACACTTCACCACCCGAGTTGCGCTGCCAATTACCGAGGTGCCGGACATTGCCCGCTACAACCGCTATTTAGCAGAAGATGCAGGGGTTGAGCTACTCTCCGGCAGTGCCAGCCTAACCAGCGAATGGCTGCTAGAGGGGCGGCGCGCCCAAGGTGATATCACGCTGCGCGCTTTTGAAACCGAGATGGCGCTACTGGAGCAGCGCCTGAGGGGCGATGTAACGCTGCACCTACAGCTCACCGAGGGCGATATCGAGACGCGCCGCTTTGTCGCCAATGACTCCTACCTGCGCCTGGAAAACGTTTTTCGCCGAAGCGACGACGGCACTCAGGACGCAGGCTGGTGGGTGCAGCTCACCATGGAAGAAGCCCAGCTCAACTGGGACGACCCGATACAACTCACCAGCCAGCTACGGTTAGGCATGCGCGATACTGGGCTGCTGGCACGGCTATTTCTCGCCCGTGCCCGGGAGAGCAACTGGCTGGGCAGGATTTTAAACGTGCATAACATCAACGGGCACGCCCTACTCACAGTGAGCGGCGAGCAAATACGCCTGCATGACCTCACGCTCACAGGCGGCCCGCTGCTTCTGCTTTCCGATGTGAGCCTAGCCGACGGCCAAGCCAACGGCGCGCTTTATGCACGGCTGGGTGCCGTGGGCCTCGGCGTGGAGCTGAATGACAGCGAACCGGCCCTACGCGTACTCCAACCCAAGCGCTGGTTTGACCGCTGGCGAGAGGCCCAGCGCTTTCCAAGGCCTTAGCGGCGCGTGCGTTCTCGACGAATCATACGCACGCGCTCTTTGGCCTTTTGAGGTGTAGACAGCGGCGCGTTGGCGTCTTGGTATTTAGGCGGCACCGTGACCCAGGCAAACACCGGCAGGGCCAAGTGCCAATGAATCGCCGCTAAGCGCAGGCCCAGCGTCACGCTCAATGAGGCGGCAATGGCGAATGTCAGCGGCGCATCGAGCGCCTGCAGCGCGACATACACAATCCCGCCCGCCATAGCGGCGGTGGCATAGATCTCTTCGCGCAGCACCATGGGCACCCGCTGAGCCAACACGTCACGAATCATGCCTCCCGCCACACCGGTCATCATGCCCATGAGTACCGCCACCACCCCCGACGTGCCCAGCAGCAACGCCTTGTGGGTACCGATCACGGTAAACAGCGCCAGGCCGAAGGCATCGGCGATGGGTAAAAACCCCCGAGATAGACGATGGATATAGTGAAATCCCACCAACGACACGCCCACCGTGGCGAGGATGACCCACAGATACGTGGAGTCGGTGACCCAGAACACCGGCCGGACACCCAGCACCAGATCCCTCAAGGTGCCGCCGCCAGCACCAGCATGCCAAACGGGTCCATCCGCGAACGGCAGGCCAAAATGACTCCCGACAGGGCAAACACGATCACCCCCGCCAAATCCAACCAATAAATCACACCCGACACGCGGCTCTCCCTCATCACCTGCTGTTTAGGCGAGCAGAATATCACTCATTCGGGAAGGGTGTATGTGATCAGAGAGCCGGTCGCCTTAATAGCCGTGACGTTTCAACCACCCTTTTAGGAAAGCAATTTCACTCTCTTGGGCGGCGATAATGTCCTCGGCCAGTTGACGAATCTCGTCATCTTCGCCGTGCGCCAGCACGATTTCTGCCATGGCGATGGCACCTTCGTGATGGGGAATCATGCCTTGCGCGAAATCCACATCAGGGTCGCCAGTGTAGGTCGGCATGGCAGCACTCCTCTTATCGGAGAGATAGGTAATTAAAGTTTAAAACCTACAGGCTGCCTACAGGTCAAAAAGCCGCTCCGGTCAGGAAAGCGGCTTAAGAAGTGGCATTGTCGGTGGTGCCAGTAGCAGCTAACGCGTCACGCTGTAAACCACTGGCACGGTACTGCTTAACCTATGATGCCGTGTCAGTGGCTAGAAAATGCTCCAGAAACACTTGGTAGTCTTGAGCAACACAGTCCGCGTAGGCCTTAGCAAGCGTTGAGACCACGCCGATAAACTGCTCTTCACGCCCTTCTAACCGCTGGCATACCGCGTCGGCAAACGGTGCGGCTTTGCCTCGGTTAAGTGCCTGCGCACCGCGCAGGTGTTCACGGGCCAGAATTTCGCCCCACTGGCGCGCCAGCTTGCGGTAGGCTTTACCGCCAGAGAGCTTGTGGGTGGGGTAATCCTTTTTGAACGGTGAACGCTCGCGAACCGAAAACACCTTGCCGTTCATGGTCAACCAGCCAAGGTAGGCATCCGGGTGCTCCGCAATAGCATGGAACGCCGCGGCATGGCGAATGCCTTCATTGGGAAACAGCTTGCGCCACGCCTGCTGCTGCGCTTTGTCCATCAGGCGGTAGGCCTCTGGCGTGACCTGCTCTTTGATGTCCAGAATCACATCGTCGTGTTCGTGGTCCGCCCCGCCTTCGATCAGCACGTAGTACCGCTCGACGCCCAGCGACCCAGTGCCTGCATCCAAGCGCCGGGCGGTGTCTTTGACGAAGAAGTGCTGCGGGTCGCTCTCCTTGATGGGGTGCTGCAGCGTTTGCTGGTACTCCTGCTCAATGATGCGCCGTAGCTGGCTTGCCACATCCGCAGGCAGATTGGCGAGCTTACCGGGGCGCTCGGCAAACTGACGCCCTTTATCTGGGTCTAGCGTCGTCCACTTCTCCAGCATGCGGGCACGGCTCTGCTTATCGGCCACCTTGCCCATAAACGACTTAAGTGGATCCTTGGCGTTGTCCAGCGTGATCGCGTGGATCGCCACGTCATCCTCACGATGAACGCTAAGGGTGTCCATATACCCTTCCAGCAGCTTGTTCAGCGCTTTATCAATGGCTTTAGGGCTTAGCTCAGCGTTCTCACGGGCATCCAACACGAGGCTAATCGCCAGCCGCCACACGTCGTACTGGTAATCCCCAATCAACGCATCGTCGAAGTCATCCATGCCGTAGCGCACTTGGTCATCGTGGTGGCCGTATGCGCCAAAGTTGTAGGCATGGGCATCGCCCTGAAGCCAGGTTTGCGTATTCGGCCAACCGCCGAACAGCGCAAAGCGCCAGTCGTGCCATACGTCTTGCCAATAAAGGTGATTTGAGCCTCGAAAGAATCGATAGGGAGAGGCCGCCATTTTGGCGTATTTCGCCTGCCGATGCGCCGTGCTCAGCGGTGCATTCGCCTGTTGAATGGCCTCAATGACCTGCTGAGGGCGGTTATGTCCTGTCAATGCGTGGCTCATACAGTCCCTTTATGCGTGCATTTAATCGCTAAGGTTAAGCGTAGACGATGCACGTTAACAGATTAAGACACCCGCTTGCCCAAACGCGTCAGGCCACGGGGTGCTGAAATGCAAAAGAAGCGCTCGACCACCTCTTCACGCGTCGCAGGGGTCACTAGCGACACCAGCACAAACAGCGGCAAATTGACCATCAGCCCCCAAAACCCTGCATGAATGCCGAGCGGATGCCGCCATAAGGTGGTGAACGCCACGGTAACCACAAAACCGCCTAAAATACCCGCCATGACGCCCAGCCTTGAGGCGCGAGGCCAAAAGAACATGCCGATAAACGCGGGCAAAACCTGCGAAGCAAAGCCAAGCCCCACCAGCAAAATCATCACCAGGCTCCCCGGTTCAGCAATCGCCAGCGGCGCAATCACCAGAAACATAATGGGCAGAATCAAAAGCCGCGCCAGCTTGGCGGTGGTGCCCTCCGAGAGCTTGAAAAGCGGCTGCAGCACGTCTTTGCTCACCGAGAGAGAAACCGAGTGAATGAATGGCTCGCTGGAAGACATGGAGGCTGCCAGGGTGCCCGCGCCCAGCAGCCCCACCAGCACCACGGGCAAGTGCTGCATGGCGTATTCCAGCACTACGGTATCTGCCCGGGCCAGCTCCGGCAGCGAGAAAATACCGATAAAGCCCACCACCACCATGGGTAGAATCACCACGTAGTAGGTGGGTAGCCACGTCGCGCTGCGGCGGATGGTGCGCGCTGAAGAGGCGCTCATCCACTGCGTCCAAACGGGGGGCATAAACGAGAACATCGAGACGATGATCGACGTGGTCCAGAAGCTAAAACTCATATCGCCCCCCGCGCCGGGGAGGGTCAGAAACTCGGGGTTCTCGGCGGTGATGCGTTCAAATACGCCCGCAAAACTCAGCCCGCCAGTGGCACTGTGTATGGCCCATAGGCCTACTGCCCAGGCCACCACCAGCATCAGCACGCCCTGGAACGCGTTGGTACGGCCAATCGCCCGCTGCCCGCTGGCGTAGAGATAAACGGCAATGCAGGCCAGCACCAACAGCACGCCTAGCCAAACA
The DNA here is from genome assembly GCF_056857635.1 of Vreelandella sp. L-15. Lineage (NCBI taxonomy): Bacteria > Pseudomonadati > Pseudomonadota > Gammaproteobacteria > Oceanospirillales > Halomonadaceae > Vreelandella > Vreelandella sp. L-15. The sequence continues at coordinate 12,536 of NZ_JBSXNN010000065.1, forward strand.
GGAATCTGCCCGCCGCTCATCACGAATAGAATATAAGCAGAGCCAATCGTTTGTAGCACCGCGTAGGCCACGGAGCCCACCGCCATCACCAGCGCGGAGAGCGCCCCTAGCGCAGGGCTTTGGTAGCGGTCGGCAATGGCGCTTGCCTGCGTTACATGGCCAAACTGCTCGCCGAACTGCCACACCTTCGGCCCGAAGTACCAGGCCACCAGCGCTAAATAGGCCAAATAAACCGCCACATAAAATACCGCCACGCCCTTGGAGTAGGCCCAGCCCGGTGCGCCCATGAAGGTGTAAGCACTCACACTACCCGCCGCGATCAGCAGGTAAAGCGTCACTGGCCCCATGCTGCGCCCCGCCACGCCCCACTCTTCAAGATTATTCATGGAGCGGCCAGCCTGTGCGCGAAGGCCGATCAGCATCGCGGTGGCCACGTATAAAAGCGTAATGACCAGCGGCCAGGCACTACTCATGGTCGTCTCGCTCTACAATTCGGTTGCCCACTAGCATGACTGCCACGCAGGCAAACATGATCACGTAGCTCCACACCACCAGCAGCGGCAGTCCCATCACCAGCGTGGCCCGGTTCACCCAACCAATCACTGGCCAAATACCGGCCAATACTAGCGCCACAAAGGCAATGAAAAGCCCCCAGCCCGCCCAGGACGTGGGCAGCACAAAAATACGTCGCATGTCATATCCATCATGATGAAAGGAAGTCAACACCACCACGGCTGTCATGGCGGTGTCGCGGCGCGTTGCCATACTGGCAGCCACCCTAGCCGTTAAGTCGTTCATGATGAAGATTTTAATGCTTTCCGACGTCTATTTCCCTCGGGTGAACGGCGTGCCGACGTCGATCGAAAGCTTTCGGGGGGCGCTGGAACGAGGATACCCAGGCGGAAGCTCTAGTCCGCCTGTATCACTCTCTGTGTCCCAATGCATGGGGGGCATCACCCGCCTAATGGCCAAGCCGACTATCGAGAAATCTCCTGCCGTACGATTGCCGCGCCAGCGCTCAGCGCCTTCAGCTTACCCTGGGCGACTTCACGAGGCAGGGGCGTCATACCGCAGTTGGTGCAGGGGTAAAGCTTGTCGGCATCGACGAACTGCAGCGCCTTGCGCAGCGTGTCGGCGACCTCTTCCGGCGTCTCGATGGCGTGGGTGGCCACGTCGATGGCCCCAACCATCACCTTCTTGCCGCGAATCAGCTCGATCAGCTCCATCGGCACGTGGGAGTTCTGGCACTCCAGCGAAACGATGTCGATGTTCGACGCCTGCAGCTTGGGGAAGATCTCTTCGTACTGGCGCCACTCGGACCCCAGCGTCTTCTTCCAGTCGGTATTGGCCTTGATGCCGTAGCCGTAGCAGATATGCACGGCGGTCTCGCAGGTGACGCCTTCGATGGCTTTTTCCAGGGCGGCGATGCCCCAGTCGTTCACCTCATCGAAGAAAACGTTGAAGGCGGGTTCATCGAACTGAATGATGTCCACGCCAGCCGCCGCCAGATCGCGGGCTTCCTGGTTGAGGATCTTGGCGAACTCCCAGGCCAGCTTTTCGCGGCTCTTGTAGTGGCCATCATAGAGCGTATCGACCATGGTCATGGGCCCGGGCAGCGCCCACTTAATCGGCTGGTCGGTCTGCTGGCGCAGGAACTTGGCATCCTCGACGAAGACCGGTTTTTCCCGCGAGACGGGGCCCACCACCGAGGGAACGCTGGCGTCATAGCGGTCGCGGATCTTGACGATCTCGCGCTGCTCGAAATCAACGCCGTTCAAGTGCTCGATGAAGGTGGTGACGAAGTGCTGGCGAGTCTGTTCACCGTCGCTGACGATGTCGATACCCGCCAAGCGCTGATCGTGCAGCGATATCCGCAGTGCATCCTGCTTGCCTTGGGCCAGCTCCTCGCCCTGCAGCTTCCAGTCCGACCAGAGTTTTTCTGGCTCGGCCAGCCAAGCGGGCTTGGGCAGGCTTCCGGCCGTCGATGTGGGCAGCAATGTCTTCATAACAATATCCTTGGTAAACAGTGAATCAAAGGGCGACATCGGCCGACCAGCGCTCGAGCACGTGACGGAAAGGTTCGATGAAGTAGCGCTCGGCAAACTTGCCCTGCTCGACGGCCAGCTGGCTACGCTCTTCGCGGTCGTACTCGATACGGGTCAACGAGTAGTCCTGATGGGTCAGATGCGGTTGATAGACCTTACCTGCCGCCGAGTTAGCGTTGTAAATTTCCGGTCGATAGATCTTCTGGAACGTCTCCATGGTGCTGATGGCGCTGATCAGTTCGAGATCGCTGTAATCGGCCAGCAGATCGCCGGAAAAGTAGAACGCCAGCGGTGCCACGCTATGGGGCGGCATGAAGTAACGCACCTGCAGGCCCATCTTGGCGAAATAGAAATCCGTGAGTGACGATGTGTCGTTCACGTATTCGACGCCCAGCACCGGGTGGCGATTTTCCGTCTGACGATACACCTTGTTGCTGGAAACGCTGAGACAGATCACCGGCGCCTTGCTGGCAACGGATCGATACGCCTCGGAGTCGACGAAACGCTTGAACAGCTTGCCGTGAAGATCGCCAAACCCCTCCGGAATACCAAATTCCGACCGCTCCTTGTTGTGCTCCGAGAGCCACACGCTGAAGTCGTAGTCGCGGACGTAGGAGGAGAAGTTGTTCCCCGTCATGCCCTCGATGCGTTTGTCGAGATGCCGATCGATGATGGTCGTCTTCAACATCTCGATCGCCGGGAAGGTAGCGCCTTCAGCCGCCACGCTTAGCTCGCCGGTAATGATCTCCAGCTCGACGGCGTAGCGATCTGCCTTGGGGTTATCCCAATGGGCCAGGGTATTGAAGCGATTGTCGATCATGGTCAGCGCGTTACGCAGGTTTTCCTGGCAGCGCTCGCCTCTCGCCAGATTGGCGAAGTTGGTCGTGGTACGCGTGCTCTCGGCAGGACGGTAGTTTTCGTCGAACCGGACGCTCTTGATATCGAAGGTAAAGTCGTAGCTCATCGCGAACAAACACCCTGTTGGTCGAGATTGGCGACGGCGCCCCAATGCAGCTCAGCGCTCGATGCCATGTGTGACGTTTCGATAGACGGGCGTTAGCGCCACGTCATCGAAGAGGATGTGTTCTTTATGCCAGACCCACCATATGAATGAAAAGCGACATTAATTCAACTCATCATGAGAAAACCTCATGATGAGTTGTTTGGCAGGGCGCTTACCCCTGTTGAAACGGATACACCGAGCCAATGTTCAGCAGCTGCGTCAGCTCATCCAGCGCGGTGAGCACCTCCGTCGCGAGCTGCGGGTCGGCCAAGTCGTCGGTAGCGAGGCGGTCGCGGTAGTGGCGGTTCACCCAGGCGGTGAGGTCGCTATAAAGTGCCTCGTTGAGCAGTACACGGCCAGTCAGCGCAGCGCGCTCGGCTTCCGACAACACCACCCGCAGGCGCAGGCAGGCGGGACCGCCGCCGTTGCGCATACTTTGCTTAACGTCTTTAACGATCACTTCGCCAATAGGGTTATTGCCCGCCAGGATGAAGTTCTGAATCGTGTTCCAAACGGCTTCACGCTCTTGGCACTCGCTGGGCACCACCAGGGTCATTGTGCCGTCTGGGTTGGAGAGCAGTTGGGAGTTGAACAGGTACGACGCCACCGCGTCTTCCATGCTCACCGCTGCCACCGGCACCCGAACGGGAATCAGCGGCGTGCTCATCTTGGCGCGCAGCTCGTCCAGCGTGCGCTCTTCATCGAGAAATGCCATTTCGTGGTAGAGCAGCACCGGGCCGTTGCCCACAGCAATCACATCGTTGTGGAACACCCCAGCATCGATGGCCTCCGGGTGCTGCTGGGCAAAGACGGTCTGGGCGTCGCTCAACCCGTGCTGGCGGGCCACCGCCTGGCTGGCTTCCAGCGTTTGCCGGGCGGGGTAGCGCTTGGGTTCGTTCCGCCCGCCGCTAAACGCCTGTCGGCCATACACGAACAGGTGCACGCCGGGCTCGCCATACTCGCCGCACAGGCGGGTGTGGTTGGCCGCCCCTTCATCGGAAAATGCGGGCGTGGCAGGCAGCACCGGGTGATGGGCAAAGTGCTGCTCATCGCGAAAAATCGCTTGCAGCACGCGGCCGGTAGTCTTCGGCTCTAGGTAGCGGTGGAAGCTGGATTGCAGGTTGGCGGGGGTAAAGTGCACTCGCCCATCCGGCGCATCGACGCTGGGGGTAATTGTGCCTGCGTTAGCCGTCCACATGCTGGAGGCTGAACATACCGCCCGCAGTAGCTGCGGCGCTTGCTTCGCGGCACGTGCCAGCATCTCACGGTCGCTGCCGGTGAAGCCCAAGTCGCGCAGCGCGCCCAAATCAGGGCGCTGCTGAGGAGGCAGCACGCCCTGGGCATAGCCCGCGTCCATCAGCGACTTCATCTTGGCCAGCCCCTGCAGCGCCCCCTCTTTAGGGTTGGAGACCAAACCGCCGTGACTCATGGAGGCCACGTTACCGTGGGCAAGCCCCGAGTAGTTGTGGGTAAGCCCTACCAAGCCATCGAAGTTGACTTCCCGGATACTGTTCAGGCTCATAGATTGACTCCCGGTGGCAGGGTTTCGGGCATTTCCAGGCTTTCGGCCTCCATGGAGGCGACCGGGTACGCGCAGTAGTCTGCGGCGTAGTAAGCGCTGGGGCGGTGGTTGCCGCTGTCGCCTACGCCGCCGAAGGGCGCATCGCCAGAGGCTCCGGTGGTCTGGCGGTTCCAGTTCACAATGCCTGCGCGAATACGCAACAAGAAGTCGTCCCAATCCGCCTGCTCGCCACCGATCAACCCAGCAGACAGGCCGTAGCGGGTGTCGTTGGCAAGGGCCAGCGCCTCATCCCAATCCGCGTAGCGGTGGATTTTCAGCAGCGGGCCGAAGTGCTCCTCGTCGGGCACGTCCAGGCCCGTCACGTCGATCAGCGCGGGGCTGAGCAGGCTGGTGTTCTCTTTGAGGCGCTGCATACGGTTAATCACCGTGCCGCCCATGGCTTCCAGTTCATCCTGGGCGTTGAGCAGGCCATCGGCGGCGGCAACGCTGACCAAGCCGCCATAAAACGGCGCTGGCTCCTTGTCGAACTGCCCCGCTACGTGCAGCTTGGCGATGGCATCCGAAAGCGCATCGATGAGGCGGTCGCCTACCTCGCCTTGGGGCACCATCAAGCGGCGGGCGCAGGTGCAGCGCTGCCCCCCTGAGAGAAACGCCGACTGGAGAATCGTCAGCACGGCAGCGCGCTCATCCTCCACATCTTTCACCACCAGCGGATTGTTGCCGCCTAATTCCAGCGCGAGGATTTTATCCAGCTGCCCGGCAAACTGCTGCTGCAGCATGCCACCCACTTTGGCACTTCCGGTAAACAGCAGGCCATCGATACCGGGATGGGCGGAGAGCGCCTGCCCGACCGGGACACCGCCCTGCACGAGGTTGATCACGCCGGCAGGCAATCCGGCTTCTAACCAGCACTGCAGGGTGAAATCCGCAGTGAGCGGGGTTTGGTCACTGGGCTTGAATACCACGGTGTTACCTGCCAACAAGGCAGGCACCATATGGCCGTTTGGCAGGTGGCCGGGGAAGTTATAGGGGCCAAACACCGCCATCACGCCGTGGGGGCGGTGGCGCAGTACCGCTTTGGCGCTGCCCACTTCTTTTTCGCGCTCTCCGGTGCGCTCGTGGTACGCCTTAATAGAGAGCGCTACCTTACCAATCATTGCGCCTGCTTCGGTGCGTGCTTCCCACAATGGCTTGCCGGTTTCCGAGGCGATGGCAATGGCCAAGTCCTCGCGGCGTGCGGTCAATACGTCGACAAAGCGCTCCACCAGCGCCTGACGCTCAGAAAAGGGCGTGCGCGCCCAGGTAGGAAACGCCGCACGGGCTGCCTCCACCGCCGTGCTTACCTGACGGCTAGAGGCAGCCGCCCCTTGCCATAGCAGCGTTCCCGCAACGGGGTCGTGCTTGGTAAAGGGCTCGGCGTCGCCGACGACCCAGGCGCCGTTGATCAGTTGCTGCTGCTGGGCGTGCATGTTCTGGGTGTGCATCGTGCTCTCCTTCACTGAGTTTTTGTCGTCTTGGCGCAGGTCGAGGGGGCGCTTAGATTGCCAATATTAGGTTTCCAGCAGGCGAACGGCGTCGCCGGTGGAAACGCCTAGCCGCTTGGCCTCGTCGGGGGTGAGCACAATCGTGCTGCTATCTGCCGGGCCGCGGCCGATCCAGCTCGCGGTAAAGTTCAGCATCTGGGTAGATGCCGCTAGCCAGCGGCTAACGCTCTCTTGCGGCGCGCTCGCTGAGACTTCCACCTGATAAAGCTGCGAGTTGCGAATCGCCCGCACGTCATCGATGTAGGCCTCCACTGTGGGGCCACCATCGAAAATGTCGATATAGCCTTCCCAGCGCAGCCCCTCTTTTTTAAGCATCTCCAGCGCCGGCCGGGTGTGACGGTGCACCTGCCCGATACACGCCCGCGCCTCTTCCGACATAAACGTGGTGTAGATCGGGAACTTGGGCATCAGCTCACCGATAAAGCTCTTCTGGCCCAGGCCGGTCAAGCGGTCGGCTTCGTTGAAATCCATGGGGAAGAAGTGTTTCCCCAGGCTCTCCCAGAAGGGACTAACGTTGTTCTCGTCGAACACGCCGCGCATCTCGGCCAGCACTTTCTGCGGAAAGCGGTCGCGAAACTGGGCAATGAACAGCCAGCGCGCTTTGGAAAGCAGCGCCCCGTTACGCAGGTGCTTGTTGGCCTCGCCGCGATACTCCGGACGCAGAAACAGCGAACACACTTCGGCGTCGCCGGTGTGGTCGGAGCTCAAGAATAGCGTGTCGATGGTGCGATGCAGATCGAGCTGTACCGACGAGTGCGCCAGCGTACCCAACCGGTAGTTATAGAACGGCACTTCCCGCCCTACCTGGCCCTCAATGGCACAGCAGCCCGCCAGTTCACCATTAGTCTCATCTTCCAATACGAAGAAGTAGAGACGGTCGTCTACCGGCGTGCGCTCTTCGAAGGCGCGGGCGGCGGACTCGATTTTACCGGCCAAAAACTCGCGGTTATCCGGCAAGGAGGTAAAACCAACGCCTGCCTGCTGCGCAAGTGCCTGGAGCCCATCCAGATCATCACGGGCAATGGGTCGAATGCGCATTACATCTCTCCTTCATCGAGCGCGTCCACGGCGCTGGGCAGACTCAGCGGCGCGGCCAGCACCGCCCGTCCCTCTTCGACGCCCAAACGCGCGGCATGCTGCGGCGAGAGCATCAGCTGCCCCGTGGGCGAGAGCGCGTAGCGCGCGACGATGCATCGGAAATCACTCAGCGTTTGGTTGGCAATCATCGCCGGTTCGGCATCGGGTAGCGCGTGCTCGGGGCGTATCCGTACCGGGTGCCAGGCGGCGCGGCGGAAGGTTTCCAGGCGCTCGCGCTCGGCTTTGACGATGGGGCCTGCATCGAAAATATCCACGTGTCTGGAGCGCACGAACCCTTCGGCCAGCATTTCGCCCAGCGCCTCTTCATGGGCAGGATGCTCGCGGCCAATGGCAGCACGGGCCTGGGGCGTGAGCAGTGGCAAATAGAGCGGAAACTGCGGCATCACCTCGGCAATGAAGCTCTTTGAGCGCACGCCCGCTATGTGATTCATTTCTTGGAAGCTGCGGGCAAAAAAGTGGCGGCCCACGCTCTCCCAAAATGGAGATTCATTCTGGCTATCCAAAAAGCCGGGAAAAGCCACCGCCAGAATCCGTGAGAAGCGCTCCGGATACTGGGCGATGAACATCAGCCGCGCTCGGCGCAGAAGGCTCTCGGCGCTGGTGCCCTTGTAGCGCGGGTCGAGCGACAGTGCACAGAGCAGTGTGGCATCCGAGGCTTCATGAGAGAGCGCCAGTGTTTGCACCTCACGACGCACGTTGAGCTGCTGCGATGCGTGAATCAGCGTCTCTTGGCGGTAGGTGTAGTAGGCCTCGGCAGCCCCCGCCTGGGCGCGGATGGTGGCCGTCCCCAGCACCTCGTTGCGGCTATCGTCCGCCAGCACGAACATATAGTGCTCGTTACCGGGGTACTCGATCTCGCTCTCGAATGCTTCTTGGGAGCGCACGATGCGCTCCTCAAGACGGTCGCGATTGGCGGGCAGGTTGGTAAGCCGAGGCACCGCATGTTCTGCCAGTTGCTCTAAGGCGGAAAGGTCAGCCAGGGTGACCGGTCGGATTACCAACATGTTTAACGCCCCCTCTTGTGTGACTTGCGCCTGACTCATGCGCTAGCGACAAGTCGCTTGATGGCACGCTCGAGACGTGCCATGCCCTCGGCGATGTCTTCCTCGGGAATCACCAGCGAGGGCGCCATACGCAGCACGTTGGGGCCTGCAATCAGCGCCATCACGCCCTCTTCAATCGCCAACGGCAGAATATCTTTGGCACGGCCTTCGAAAGCGTCCGACATCTGGGCACCCATCAGCATGCCCATACCACGGATCTCTTTGAAAACGCCGTGTTTGCGGTTGATGGTTTCCAGGTGCTCGCGGAACAGGTCGTGGCGGTGTTTAACACCTTGCAGCACCTCCGGCGTATCGATGAACTCGACCGCCGCCAGCGCCACCGCTGAGGCCAATGCGTTACCGCCGTAGGTAGAGCCGTGGGTGCCGATGGCTAGCGATGTGGCGATGGCATCGGTGGTCAGCATGGCACCAATCGGGAAGCCGCCGCCCAGCGACTTAGCGCTGGTGAGAATATCCGGGGTAATGCCGAAGTTTTTATAGGCATACAGCTCTCCGCTGCGTCCAACGCCGGTTTGCACTTCATCGAAAATCAGCAGCGCGTTGTGCTCGTCACACAGATTGCGCAGGCCCTGCAAGAATTCCTGAGTGGCGGGTACGATGCCGCCTTCGCCCTGCATCGGCTCGACCATGATGGCGCAGGTATCGTCGCCCACGAGCTTGCGCACGCTCTCCAGGTCGTTGAAGTTGGCGTGCAGAATGCCGCCCGGTACTGGGCCAAAGCCTTGGGAGTACTTGGGCTGGCCGCCGACACTGACGGTAAAGAAGGTGCGGCCATGGAACGATTGGTAGAACGAGATGATTTTGTCTTTGTGCTCACCGTAGTGGTCGACCGCCCAGCGGCGGGCCAGCTTTAATGCGGCTTCGTTGGCTTCACCGCCAGAGGAGCACAGGAACACTTTATCGGCGAAGGTGCGCTCGGTAAGGGTTTTGGCCAGTTTGAGCGCCGGTTCGTTGGTGAATACGTTGGAGAGATGCCAAAGCTTTTCGCCCTGCTCTTTCAGCGCATTGACCAGCACCGGATGGCAGTGACCCAGGGAGTTCACCGCAATACCGCCAGCGAAATCGATGTACTCGCGGCCCTCTTGGTCCCACAAGCGGCTGCCTTCACCACGTACCGGAATAATCTGCTGCGGCGCGTAGTTAGGCGTCATGTAGTGGTCGAAGTCTTGACGGCTTGGGGTGTGGCTCATGGGACAGTACCTCCAGTGGAGTAAGCGATGGATTCAGTATACGGGGGGCGTAGGACGCCCTGCTTTCAGTATTGGGACGGTAAATTATGAAAAGCTGCGCCTACCCCAGCCGCTCTTCCCGCGGGGTGATCCCAAAATGGTTACGGTAGGCGGTGGAAAAGTGCGCGCCCGAGGAGAAACCGGTCATCAGGGCAATGTCGCCCACGGGACGGTCGCTCTCTCTGAGCTGCTTGCGGGCTTCCTGCAGCCGCAAGTCCAGATAATAACGGCTTGGCACCGCCTGCAGGTACTTCTTGAATAGTCGCTCCAGCTGACGCCGGGAGATCCCCAAATGCTCGGCCAGTTCCAACGTCGAGAGCGGCTCTTCGATATTGGCTTCCATAAGAGTCACCGCATCTACCAAGCTCTGGGGCGCGTGGCCCAAACGGTTGCGCAGCGGCACGTGCTGGCGCTCATCGGCTAAGCGAATACGGTCGCAAACAAACTGTTCAGAGACCTGCTCGGCCAAGCGCGGGCCGTGATGCTTGCCAATTAGCGTGAGCATCATATCCATAGCGGCGGTGCCGCCCGCGCAGGTCAGGCGGTCGCGATCAATTTCAAACAGCTGTTGGGAGAGCGTCACCTGGGGGTAGGCTTGGGCAAACGCGTCGAAGCGCTGCCAAGGCAAGGTAGCGCGGTAGCCCTCCAGCAGACCACAGCGGGCGAGCACCTCGGTGCCTCCGGCCAAACCGCCGATAGCAACGCCACGGCCATGATGGCTACGCAGCCACTCATTGAGCTTCGCGGGCAATACGTAGGGTAGCGGCGTAGGCGCACACACCAGCAGTAAATCCAGCGGGCCAAGGGGGGCTCCTAACGCATGCTGCGCGATGAGCGAAAGCTGCGCGCCGCTGCGCACGGGCTCTTCATCTAGGCTGAGGGTAACGGTGTGGTACAGCATCTGGCCGCTCAGCTGGTTGGCCATTTGCAGCGGCTCAATAGCGCTGGCGTGAGCCAACAGCGAAAACCCAGGCAGCAACACAAACGCCACCCGCCTGCGGTGGCTAGGGGGTGGCGTTAACGTACTGGAATGCATGTGAATTCGCTGTGCTGCCTATTGCGCTGCATGAAAACCGCCGCTGGTTGACTGGATAAGGCGTTCTATTTAAACGCTATCTTACTCAATTGCGCGATTGAAGGCAGCGCCATGTCCACGCAAACAAAAACAGGACGCATAAATGCAAATTGCCGAGCCTAGGCCCGGCAATTTGCACAATAGCAAACGCTCACTTTAGCCGCCGCTATTGCCTAATCCCAACATGACAATGCCAGCGACGATGATGCCCATAATCACGATGACTAACGGCAGCATTTTATGCAGCCCATTAGCGGGCTTTTTCGCTTCAGGCTGCAGTTGAGGCTGCGAGGTCTCGAAATCCTCAGGTATGCGCTCGCTCAGCACGTGCTCTTTCTCTTCTTCCGGGGTTTTGCTCTCTCGGGTATCCATACGTCACCTCATCCAGTCCGGTCGATGATTCATAGCGCGTCGGCGTGCGCTGCCCGTCGCGCTGCGTTTATAACGTTACGACATCGAACTCGACCTCGGGGTTCACATCGGCATCGTAGTCCACGTCGTCACGCTCGAAGCCGAACAGCTTCAGGAACTCGTGCTTGTAACCAGCATAGTCGGTGATCTGGAACAGGTTCTCGGTGGTCACCTGAGGCCACAGATCCTTACACGCCTGCTGCACGTCGTCACGCAGCTCCCAGTCGTCCAGACGCAGGCGGCCAGCCTCGTCGGTGGTGAACTCACCTCCATAGAGGCGCTCGCCGAACAGGCGGTTGAGCTGCTCGATGGTGCCTTCGTGCAGGCCCTTCTCCTTCATCACCTTGTAGACCATGGCGATGTACAGCGGCATCACCGGAATCGCCGCGCTGGCTTGGGTAACGACGGATTTCAGCACCGCCACGTTGGCACCGCCGCCGCTCTCTTGCAGTTTGGCATCGATGGCCGCCGCTGCGCGGTCCAGGTCCTCTTTGGCCTTACCCAAGGCACCATGCCAGTAAATCGGCCAAGTAATTTCGGTGCCGATGTAGCTAAACGCCACGCTGCGCGCGCCTTTGGCCAGCACGCCCGCCTCATCCAGAGCGCTCATCCACAGCTCCCAGTCTTCGCCGCCCATCACGGTGATGGTGTCGTCGATCTCTTGCTGGGTGGCCGGTTCCACTTCGGCTTCAATAATGGTGTCTTTGTTAGTATCAATGGCCGTGGCGCGGTAGGTCTCACCAATCGGCTTTAGGCTAGAGCGTTTGACTTCACCGGTATCGGGCAGCTTACGCACGGGGGATGCCAGTGAGTAAACCACGAGATCAATCTCACCCATGTCTTGCTTGATCAGCTCAATGGCTTTTTCCCGCGCTTCGTGGGAGAACGCATCGCCATTAATGGATTTGCTGTACAGACCTTCCTGCTTGGCAAACTTATCGAACGCGGCGCTGTTGTACCAGCCAGCGGTGCCCGGCTTCTTCTCGGTGCCCGGCTTTTCAAAAAACACCCCCAGAGTGTCGGCGCCGTAACCAAAGGCGGCGGTAATACGCGCCGCTAGGCCGTAACCGCTAGAGGCACCGATCACCAGCACTTTCTTCGGGCCTTGGCTTTTGTCCAAACCACGGGCGCGGGTCGCTTCGATCTGTTCGAGAACGTTCTGCTCGCAGCCTTTCGGGTGGGTGGTGGTGCAGATAAAGCCACGCACTTTCGGTTTAATGATCACATTCGACCCCTTCATCAGATGAGTATTGCGTTCGGCACGGCAGTGCCGAGTTATCAATGAGGGTATTCTAGCGGTCTCGGCGCGCCCTGTCCGCTCTTGAGCTTATCCGCCATTCGCGGCAGGATAGCGGCCTGCCCACCACTTGCCGACGGGATCTTTAATGAATGCACAGCAGCTAGTCGATGAGCGGGGCGATTTGTGGCTAGCACTTGCCCCTCTCTGGCTTGACCGCGAACCCAGCGAGCGCGACTACGCCCATATGATTGAGGTGATTGAGCAGCACAAGATGTCGCTCAAAGAGCTTGAGTGGATGCTACGCCTGGAGCTGGCGCCGGTGATGTCACGCCACCAGCTGTCAGTCGCCAGCGAGTGGCGCAAGTTCGATGACTACAAACTGATGAAGCAGCTGGTGAACCACAATCTGAAATTGAAAGGCTGGCGGCGCAAAAGCTGGGCACTCTTTTCGGGATTGACGACCATGATGGTTCGCCATCGCTGGACCGAGCTAATGCAACGCTTGATGGTCGCGCGCGGGGAGGTTTAGCGGCTGGCTGATTCACTCTTTATCCAGTGCGGCTTCAAGGGCTAAGCGCAGCGTTAACCCATGATCCTTGGGGCCAAAGCGGGCGATGACCTTGCCATCACGGCCTACCAGAAACTTGGTGAAATTCCACTTTACAGCTTTGGTGCCCAAAATCCCTGGCGCCTCCCGCTTGAGCTGTACAAATAGCGGGTGAGCATCGGAGCCGTTGACTTTCACCTTTTCCAGCAGCGGAAAGCTCACCCCGAACTGCTGCTCGCCAAAGGCGCAGAACGCCTCGGCACTCTCGGGCGACTGGCGGCCAAACTGGTTACAGGGGAAGCCCAACACGGTAAATCCACGATCCCGGTAACGCTGGTACAGCCCCTCGAGCTCTTTCAACTGCGGCGTAAAACCGCACTGGCTGGCCACATTGACCACCAATAATACCTGCCCACGCAAAGCGCGCAGATTGAAGGGCTTACCTTGATGGGTATAACAATCCTGCTCGTAAATCGTCATCGCCAGGCCTCTAAATGCCTTTACCAGCATGCGCCTTACCTTGCCATGGCAACGGTAGTGACACCAGCGTGGAAATTAAATGATGGGCCCCGCCACCACACGCAGCGCCAGCGCAATCAACAGTACGCCGGTAATGCGGTTAATCCAGTGGGCGTGGCGCTGCAGCCACGGCAGCACCCGAGAGTGAGAAAGCCCTACGGCCACCAGCACGTACCAGCCACCATCAATAATAATCGCCGTGGCCACGATAATCACCTTGGCAAGCAAGGACATCTCCGGCGTCACGAACTGGCTCAATAGCGCGACGAAAAAGATGATCAGCTTGGGATTGCCCAGGGCCACCAGTACGGCTTCCTTGGCGGCTTGCTGCGGCGTCGTGGCCACGGCACTCGGCGAGAGCGCACCGCTACGGCCAGCGCGCAGCGCCTTGATACCCAGCCACGCCAAATACGCTGCGCCGCACCATGTAATCAACTGAAACAATTCGGGAAAACGCACCATTACAGCGCCCAAGCCCAGCACGGTGAGCAACGCATAAAACCCTACGCCGAAGGCATGAAAAATAGCCGCCGTGATGCCTGGCACGCGACCACCCCCCAACGTGTGGCGTAGCACCAATGCTAAGCTTGGCCCAGGCGACATGGCCCCCATCGCACAAATGGCAGCCAGCGAAAGCCAGAGTGTCAGCGGCATTTTCTCCTCCAGGGATAGCCTCGTTATGAGCTGGCCAGTATACGACAGCGCTTGCCTAAGCTAAGGCCAATTCTTGTGTTGTTGCCTGTAGCATGTCTTTTAACCGTAGGGGAAACCACCCAGGCGCTTAAATAACACTGTTAGCATGGTACGCTGTTGGGTAAAATTTTCCCCTTTTTGAAAACGATGACGCCTGCCATGCAGGCGGTTCATGGCTAATAAAGGACTTCAATATGGGTAGGGCGTTTCAAAACCGTAAGGAATCCATGGCCAAAACGGCCGCTGCGAAAACCAAAGTTTACAGCAAGTATGGACGTGAAATTTACGTCTGTGCCAAAGCGGGCGGTACGGATCCTAACGGTAACCTCGCACTGCGCGGTTTGATAGAGCGTGCCAAGAAAGACCAGGTGCCCTCTCACGTCATTGATAAAGCCTTGGATAAAGCCAGCGGCGCAGGCGGTGAGGATTTTTCACCGGCGCGCTACGAAGGCTTTGGCCCTGGCAACGCCATGGTGATTGTCGACTGCCTCACCGACAACCCCAACCGCACCTTTGGCGATGTACGCGGCTGCTTCACCAAAACCAAAAGCAAGATCGGCACGCCAGGCAGCGTCAGCCATATGTTCGACCACTGTGCGATTTTCTCCTTCACCGGCAACGATGAAGAAGCGGTGCTGGAAGCGCTGATGGAAGCCGACGTGGATGTCACCGATATTGAGCAGGAAGAGGGCCGCATCACGGTGTTTGCCCCGCATACCGACTACGCCAAAGCCAAGCAGGCACTGTTGGATGCGCTGGGTGAGATCGACTTCGAGGTCGACGAAATCCAGTTCTTGCCACAAACCACCACGCCCATCGAAGGCGACGACGTGGCGATGTTTGAAAAGTTTCTGGGTATGCTCAACGAGCTGGACGACGTACAGAACGTCTTCCATAACGCGGAACTGCCGGAAGACGAGGCTTGAGCCGCTAGTCGCTCAACGCATCCCTCGGCACGAAGATCCACCCTTCCGCCGCTGGCATCTCTGCTGGCGGTCGGGTTGCTTTTATTCATCCAACTATGCATCTAGTGCCGCATCCGGTGGTAGCAGCGCTGGTTGAATGCCAGCAGCGCTAAGCACTGTTTTGCCGCGCACCGTTAAATCAGTGACAAACAGAAACTGCTGGCGGGGATCAACGGGGTAGGCGCGGATACGGTAATGGGTGCCCCAGGGCTTCTCCTCCGCCACCACGATAATCGGCTCGTCAAACTTTAAGTACGCGCTGGTCAGCGCTACATCCCGCAGCGCCTTACGCACCCAACCGGCCTCATGCTCTGGATGAAGGTAAAAACTCGCCACGCACTGTAGGCTGGTGCCGCCGTTGTTGGCGTTGTAGATGGCGGTGTCCCACAGCTTTAAATGCGGCACCGCCACCATATCATCATCCGGCGTTTGGACTTCCACGGTCCGCATCCCCACGTGCTTCACTTCGCCGTAAGTGCCATCGATTTTGACCCAGTCGCCGGGCCGGTACGGTAGCTCCACAGCAGATACCACCCCAGCAATCAGGCTGCTGACATAGTCTTTCAGCGCAAAGCCAATGGCTAAGCCAATCGCCCCCAGCAGCGTCACCATATTGCGCAACGACGGCTCGATAATGATGGGGACGGCAATGGCGAGCGCGGCGATCAAAATTAACAGGCGGGTGAGCGGCACCAGGGCAAAGACCCGAAAGCGCACTTGGCCATGCAGCCGATTCGCCACCCAGTTGAGTCCTCGCTGGCTGACAATAATCAGTAGAATCGTGCTGACCAAGATAATGCCGAGCGTGATCAGCGTTTGGCTATCTATATCGTTAAACAGCTTGGCGTACTGCCCTTGGTCTTCCATCAGTGCTCCTAGCAGCCTGTCGGTCTTTCCGTTGCACCGTGAGATACTGACCACCGTCATCGCCGAGCTGAGAAGATCGCCATGAGCCGCTTCATCCCTGTGGATCGCCAGACCGATTACCTGCTGCCGCCTTCGGTAGACGAGTGGT
>NZ_JBSXNN010000066.1:0-40623 GCF_056857635.1 Vreelandella sp. L-15
AGCCAGAGCCAGAGCCAGAGCCAGAGCCAGAGCCAGAGCCAGAGCCAGAGCCAGAGCCAGAGCCAGAGCCAGAGCCAGAGCCAGAGCCAGAGCCAGAGCCAGAGCCAGAGCCAGAGCCAGAGCCAGAGCCAGAGCCCACTCCATCCTTTAATGTGGCGCCTTCCTCTCTTTCGGCTAAATCGCTGGCCTCGGGAGATCTCTTAAACCACGCCGCGTGGCTGGCTTGTTTTGACGCCTTAGGTTTAGGCGGGCTGACGCGTAACTTAGCGGCACATTGCCAGTTAGAAAGCGATGATGGTGGCACTGTGGTGCTGCGGCTTGACCCCAGCCAGTCCGCCATGAAGGCCGAGGTTCATAACGTGCGCATTGAGCGAGCGCTGAAAGAGATCGGCATACCAAGAAGGGTTCAGTTCAGCGTGGCTGAACTTGACTCCACGCTGGAAACACCCCAGCAACAGGAAGAGCGTTTACAGCAAGAACGCCATGCGCAGGCTGTTGATCTGTTGCATCACGACCCCAATATTCAGAAGTTGCAGCAGGCGTTTGGGGCTACGCTAATTGAGTCAACCGTAAAACCAGCGCCAGAGCCACGTTCCTAACGGCCGACGGCTACCAACTCGCTTATTAATGATTTAGGAGAAGACCGCATGTTTAAAGGCGGAATGGGCAACATCATGAAGCAAGCCCAAGAAATGCAGGAAAAAATGCAGCGCGTTCAAGAAGAAGTGGCCAAAGCTGAAGTGCACGGCGAAGCGGGTGCGGGCATGGTAAAAATTACCATGAATGGCCGCCATGATGTCAGCGATGTGACGATCGACCCCAGCGTGCTGGAAGAAGATAAAGAGCTGCTTGAAGATTTGCTGGCGGCAGCGGTTAACGATGCTGTACGCAAAGTAGAAGCGAACTCCAAAGCGAAAATGGAAGAAGCAACAGCCGGTTTAAACCTACCGCCCGGCTTTAAGATGCCGTTCTAAACCATGCGCTTTTCTCCGCTTGTTGAGCAATTGATGGACGCGTTTCGCGTGTTGCCAGGCGTTGGGCCAAAAACGGCTCAGCGCATGGCGATGCATTTACTAGAGCGTGAACGCCCAGGTGGCCAGCGATTAGCCGCAGTGATTCAGCAGGCGATAGAGGAAGTAGGCTACTGCCAGCGCTGCCGTACGCTCACCGAAGCCGATATTTGCGCGCTGTGCGAGAGCTCTCGCCGTGATGATGCACTGTTGTGCGTGGTTGAATCGCCCGCAGACCAGCTAGCGATTGAAGAGGCTGGCGGTTTTCAAGGGCGCTATTTTGTACTGCATGGTCACCTTTCACCGCTAGATGGTATTGGCCCGGAAGCTATCGGGCTGGAGTTGCTCGAAAGCCGTGTAGCTGAAGGCAATATTCGTGAAGTCGTTCTTGCTACTAACCCTACGGTAGAGGGTGAGGCGACAGCGCATTACATTGCCTCTCAGCTTGCGCATTACGGTGTATCCTTTTCTCGTCTCGCCTATGGCGTGCCGATGGGCGGTGAGTTGGAGTATGTGGATGGCGGTACATTAAGCCGCGCTTTTAATGGTCGCCAGCCCTTTGCTAGCGATTAATGCTGATAATAAACGCAAGCGCTGATGCGGTTGTGCCAACCCGGAAGATTGCTTTGTCCTCTTCAACTTCTGCTTTGTATCAATGGATTGATAGCGCCGAGGCGTTAGACGCCGCCTGTGAACAGGTTTCCGGTGCCAGCGTTATTGCCTTAGACACCGAGTTTTTCCGCGAGAATACGTTTTTCCCCATACCGGCGCTGATTCAGTTTGCCAGTCATGAAGTGGCATATTTAGTCGACCCGTTATCAACACCCTGCACCAACGCTTTTAAAGCGCTATTGCAAAATAGCGCGGTGAAGCTGCTGCATGCCTGCAGTGAAGATTTAGAAGTCTTCCAACGCTGGGCGGGCGTGTTGCCTACGCCGCTGGTGGATACCCAGGTGGCGCAAGCCTTCTTAGGCGAAAATCCTGGCATGGGTTACCAAAAACTTGTAGAGCACTGGGTAGGCGAAACGCTTCCCAAAGAGGAGACACGCTCTAATTGGCTGGAGCGTCCGTTAACGTCTTCTCAATGTGAGTACGCCGCGCTAGACGTAATTTACTTGCTTAAAGTGTGGCAGCTTCAAGCGGAAAAACTCGACGCCTTAGGGCGGCGTGAGTGGTTGGACAGCGAGTGCGCCAGCTTGATCGAACAGGCAGGACGCAGCGTTGAAAACGACGGCCAGTGGTATACCCGCCAGCGCCAGCTTTGGCGATTGACGCCTCGCCAGCTTGAGGCCTACCGGCTAATGACGATTTGGCGCGAGGGCGAAACCCGCCGTCGAGATTTACCGCGTAATTGGCTGGTGAGCGATAAGCTGCTGTTCGTTGTGGCAGAAAAAATGCCCAAAAACCGCTATGAGCTAGCCGAGGTTGAGGGCATCAAGCCGCCGCTGGTCAAAAAAGAGGGCGATGCTCTACTGGCGCTAGTGAAGCAGGCCCAGCACTGTCCAGAAAGCGACTTACCTACGCGTTGGCCAGACCCCATGCAGCCTGCATTTAAGCGCCGTTTCAAGGCGATTAAGGGAGTGGTTGCCGAAAAAGCAGCGGCTCTTAATATTGCTCCGGAAATGTTGCTGCGTCGCCGGGATATTGAGGCGCTGGTCATGCAGCGGCTTGCACACCAGCCATTACAAGAACTGAGTGGTTGGCGCGATACCTGCTTAACGCAAGCGATTCATCAGGCGCTTGAGGAGTCATCTTTATGAGCGAAAAACTGCTATGCGAGATTTTTAAAAGCTCGCGCAAAGACGAAATGTACCTCTACGTGGATAAGCGTAAAGGAATGGAGACAGTGCCTGAGGCGCTGATGGAGACCTTTGGTAAGCCGGTTCCTGTGCTAACGATGATGCTGACCGCTGATAAGCCGCTTGCCCGTGTGAAGGCTGCCGATGTGATGGCTGCGATTGAGGAACAGGGATTTTACCTACAAATGCCGCCTGCCAAAGAGCCCTACTTACTGGACATTCATCGCGCTCAGACGACAGATCGCTCGTGAGTTATCGGCGCATTAGCGTGGCGCAAAAGCGATGAACTTTCTTGCCCACGCATGGCTGGCTCAGCCGGGGGACGACGGCTTTCTTTACGGTAATTTGATTGCCGATGGCGTGAAAGGCAGCGACCTTTCTGCTTGGTCGCCAAGCGTTGCCTGTGGCATTCGCCACCATCGGCGAGTTGATGCCTGGGTAGACCAGCACCCTAGCGTTATGATGGCCAAGCAGCGCGCTCCTCAGGCTCAAAGACGCTATGCGGGCATTGCGCTGGATGTTGTGTGGGATCATTTTATTTCTCGCCAGCAGGAGGGGGCTGATCAACATCAGCTGATTGATCGCTGCTATCGATTACTCAGCGCGTGGCCCGCGCCACAACGTCTAGCGACGATGATGCCGGTGCTGGTTGAGCACGACTGGTTGCGCCGTTACGCTGATTTTGATTTTACATGTCGTGCGGTGGCGGGCATCGGGCAGCGCCTTTCCGGCCCCAACCGTCTGGCTGAATTAGTGCCCTGGCTGCGTGAAGACTACACTGCTTTAGAGGCGGATTTCAGCGTGTTATGGAGTGAGTGCCGGGAGGCGCTGACCAGTGATGGTAAGACAAGCTGAGATTAGCTGGCTGCTATAGCCTGCCTAACGTTAATGTTTAACCGGGGTGATTAGACGATGGAAACCGCGTTGCGCGAGCGCTTCTGGGAACGCTATTCGTTGGAAGAGCTAACGCCTCCAGAATGGGAAGCCCTGTGTGACGGCTGCGGTCAGTGCTGTTTGCTAAAGCTGCATGATGATGAGACGCAAGAGCTGGCCATTCTTAACGTAGCGTGCCGCCTGCTGGATACTCATAGCTGTCAGTGCAGCGATTATGAAAACCGCTTTGAGAGCGTGCCTGACTGCACCCAGCTGACCCCAGCGCTGGTAAAAGAGTTTACTTGGTTGCCGCAAACCTGTGGGTACCGACGAGTGGCGGAAGGTCGCAAGCTGGCAGGATGGCATCCATTACTAAGTAACGATGCTGAACGAGTCCATCGAAAAGGCATCAGCGTCAGAGGGTTTGCTGTGTCCCAAGATGAGGTGCCAGAAAGGCAACTCGAAGAGCATATAATTGCCGTTCTTCCTATGTCGTGATTTTCATGTTTGAGCCCCTGCCGTAGCCTTCCTTGGCGTACGCTTAGACCGCTGGCGAATGCACTGTTAGCTAGCGGTTTTCGTTTTGCTGCTATCCCAAATCGTTAAAAAAGCCTCTTTAAAAGCCGAGGGTTGCGGCTTGGCAGCGGTTTTTTTGGTTGCCTGAGTGTTAGCGGGCTTCGTTGGGGTATCCCAAATGGTGGGAAACTGTTCCTGATATTTCATCGTGTTACTCCTAATGATCAGCTATATAGACGTTGGTATATAAAACTTATGGTTAGTATGCCGTAAAAATTATTTTATGGAAAATATTTTCATAAAATAAATGGCGTAAAAAAAGCAGCGCCTTGGCGCTGCGAGTGGTTGTATTGGTGGCTGTGTTAAAGCGCGTTTTGCTGCTGTACTGCTAACCAGTGGGTCAGAGGCTCAAATGCCATGGGTTTGGCAAATAAGAAGCCCTGCCGTACATCGCAATTCAGTGCCAGGAGGTGCTGCAGTGAAAGTGCCATTATGAGCGTTTCAGCCGCTTAAAGACGAATTGATCAGCGGTTCCCTAACCCTAGCGCCCACAGAATAAACGCATCCTGGCGGGCTGTATCGCGCCACGCCTTAAACCTTCCCGATGCGCCGCCGTGGCCGCTGCTCATATCGGTATGCAGCAGGATAGGCGCAGCCTCCTGCTGTGCCTGGCTCACTCGGGCGTAGAATTTGGCGGGTTCCCAGTAGCTAACGCGGGTATCGAACCAACTACCCTCAATCCAAAGCGCTGGGTAGCGCTGTGAGCGGATGTTATCGATAGGTGAATAACCGGCGATACGTTCAGCCACGTCGGGTGCCTCAGGATTACCCCACTCGGTATACTCAGCGGTGGTGAGCGGCAGCTCTGGGTTCTGCATGGTGCGCAGCACATCCAGGAAAGGAACATCCAACACCGCCGCGCAGAAGGCCTCCGGCGCACGGTTGATGCAAGTACCCACCAGCAATCCGCCTGCACTGGCACCGTAGGCGACTATCCCCTCAGGCTGGCTGATATGGGCGGCTACAAGCGCTTCACGGGCGGCTAAAAAGTCGTGAAAGCTGTTCTCTTTATGAGCCATCTTGCCTGCTAAGTACCACGGTTCGCCGCGCTCACCGCCGCCGCGCACATGGGCCACAGCAAAGGCCACGCCGCGCTCCAGTAGCTCTAAGCGAGCAATCGAGAACCAGGGGTCCAGCGCTTCACCGTAAGCACCGTAACCGTATAACAGGGTGGGCAGTGGCTGGCCTGCCAAGTCTGCTCGCATGACCACCGATACCGGGACTTGCTCGCCATCGTGGCTGGTGGCCCATATTCGGCGGCTGACTAGCTGCTCTGGAGCGAGACTGCCATGAACGGGCACCTGTTTTAACAGCGTGCGTACACCGCTATCGAGGTCTAAGGCATACCAGCTCGGAGGGCGGGTAAACGACTCTTCGCGCAGGTGCAGCGTGCGTGCATTAAAGTGTGGCGAGTCTTCCAGCAGCTGTGAACAGGGCGTTTCGGGCAGCTCAATGTAGCTATCAAGCAGCGTTTGATGGTGACTATCCAGCTCCAAGCGCCGCAGCAGTACCTGCGCATCCTGATGGCTTCTCTCAGCCAGTATCAAGCCCCACTCAAACGCATCAACCCCTTCCAGTGTCGCGTCATCGCGATGCGCAATCAGCGGCTGCCAACTGGCGTTATCGCTTTCGGCGCGCATATCCAGCTGAAAGTGGGGGCCCGTCTGGTTGTGTAGGCGATAAAAGACCCCTGGCCGATGATCAATGCTGACTTCCACGCCCGGCTCGCGGGCATGCAGGCAAACGAGGGGTGTTTCGGGCTGGTCGGCAGGTAGGGCGAGAACTTCGGTGGTGTCTTTTGAGCCGCTCTCGATGATCAGCCACGCTTTAGAGCGCGTTTTACCCACGCCTACCCAAAATTCTGGGTCTGCCTCGCGTAACACCAGGGTCGGTGTCTGCATAGGGGCATGTTCTGCGAACGCGACCCATAGCCGCCATAGGCTGTCAGGGCGCTGGGTATCGTCGAAACGGGTAAACAGCAGCGTGGCGCCGTCTGCAGTTTGGTCCTCTGCCCAGCAAACGCTGGGTCCGATATCGCTAAGTAGTTGGCGCGGCGTGCCGTTAGGCAGCGCTTTTAACCAGAGTGTGAAGCGTTCATCGCCCTGGGTATCTTCGGTCCAGGCGAGCCACTGCTCATCCGGGGAGAGCGCCATATCACCCATGTCGTAGAACGGCTGCTCGGCAGCGCGCTCGCGAACGTCAAAAAAACAGCTTTTTTGCTCAGGTTGGCCATTTGGGTAACGCCACCAGCAGGGGTAATCATCCTCAGCGCCGGTCTCGCTCCAGAACGTAAAGTGGTCAAGCGCTGTCTCTAGACTTTTCACCGCCAATTCACGGCGCGCTAGGTGCGAGTGGTAAAGGGTGTCTGCGAGGGGGGAGAGCGGTGCAAACCAATCGGCATGCTGCTGGTTGGCCGCGGTAAGAAAATCGCTGACATCAGCGCTTTCGCGGTTTTCTAACCAGTGCCATTCAGGGTCATCGGCGCGATAATAGCGCGCTACGGGCGAGCCTTCGTGCATACCAGGCTGTGCTTTCATAAATTGATAGGTACCATAACGGGAAATCAACGTCGGGTGCTTCCACCCACATGAGGGGTATTATGCTGTTTGCAGACTCAATGTCACTGCTGTGGTTCAGTTATTACGGTCTTTCACTGCTGGTGCTGCTAGCGGTTTACTTTGGATTGGCATTTTTGCCGCGTTTGCCTCGGCTCATCGTGACATGGGGCGTGGCGGGGGCGATGTGGATGCCTGCCAGTTATCGGCTGCCACTGGTCGAAGAGGGTGAGTTCTATAGCGGTTGGGCACCGTCCGCTATGGTCGCTGCCGTGGGCGTTTTTGAGAACAGTGCCACTGCTCTGCGCAACGGCTTGCTCTGGTTAGTCTTAGGAATAGTCCTAGGCGCGGGGATTGGTGTAGCGCTGTGGTGGTGGCGTCGTCCTGCGCCTGTTGAAGACACGCCTGCCCGCCGCCAAGTGGAGGACCCACAGCCTACTCGCCGCCGCGAACCGGTTATCCGTTAATGCGACTGGCATCAAGGGGGTGGGCCAATGTGTGAGCTATTGGGTATGAGCGCTAATGTGCCTACCGATATCTGCTTTAGCTTTTCAGGCTTTTTACATCGCGGTGGTGGCACAGGCCCTCATCGCGATGGGTGGGGCATCGCCTTTTATGAAGAGGGCGGCTATCGCGAATTTAGAGACCCTCACCCTTCTGTGGATTCACCGATTGCGCGTTTAATTTGCGACTACCCCATCAAATCAAATGTTGTGATCAGCCATATTCGCCAAGCCAACGTAGGCGGCGTGCGATTGGCCAACACGCACCCCTTTGCTCGTGAAATGTGGGGGCGGCCCTGGTGCTATGCCCATAATGGGCAATTAAGTGATTGGCAGGAACTGCCTTTAGGGGTTTACACCCCGGTTGGCAATACCGATAGCGAACACGCGTTTTGCTGGTTAATGGGCGAGTTGCGCCGGGTGTTTCCAACGCCACCGGCTGCCCCAGAAACGCTTTGGGAAAAGCTCCATGACCTCTGCGAGCAGCTAAGAGGGCTGGGCGTTTTTAATCTACTCCTTTCTGACGGCGTCCATCTTTATAGCTACTGCTCTACCAAACTGGCGCACATCACTCGCCGTGCGCCTTTTGGTGAAGCGGAGTTGTCAGATGCAGAGATGACGGTCAATTTTATCGAGCACACCACGCCTAACGACATTGTCTCGGTGATTGCCACCGAGCCACTGACTCAAAATGAAGCATGGCAGCGCATGGTGCCTGGGGAGTTATTGGTGTGGAGAGAGGGAGAAATTAACGCTCGATACTGTCCATAAGATAAGTCCCGGTGATGGACTATAAGCTAAAGTTGAAACGCAAGTTTCAATCGATCGTTTTACAGTGTCATAAACGTCGTATATCGTTGGCGTTTAATCTCTTTATACAACCACACCACAATAACAAGGTCGGTCTCACATCGACACGGATAGCGGAGATAGCCCATGAGCGAACACGCCAATACTCCTATTTTAAGCGGACCAGCGCTTGAAGGATTGGATCAATATCACTCTGTTACGGATGTTTTTCACTCGGCGGTCTCTCGCTTTACCAACAAGCCTGCCTTCACCTGCATGGGGAAGACGCTGTCGTTTTCCGACCTTGACCGTCTCTCAGCCCATTTTGCCGCCTGGCTTCAGCATGAAACCGACTTAGTGCCTGGCGATAGAATTGCTATACAACTGCCCAACGTACTGCAGTTTCCGGTGGCGGTATTTGGTGCTTTGCGGGCGGGGCTTGTAGTGGTCAATACCAACCCGCTATACACCGAGCGGGAGATGGCGCATCAGTTTAAAGACTCCAATGCTAAAGCCATTGTGATTCTGGCCAATATGGCCGACAAGCTTGAGAAAGTGCTCGATAAAACGGAAATCAAGCATGTATTGGTCACGCAGCTGGGCGATTTACACGATGTGCCTAAGCGTTGGTTGATTAATGCGGTTGTGAAACACGTCAAGAAAATGGTGCCTGCATACTCATTGCCAAGTGCAGTGGGCTTTCGTGATGCCCTGAAAAAAGGAGCATCGTTAAAGCACACGCCCGTTGAGCGCAATATGGACGACTTAGCGGCGCTGCAGTATACCGGGGGCACCACCGGTATGCCGAAAGGTGCCATGCTGACCCACCGTAACCTAGTGGCCAATATGCTTCAGGCACGCTCGGCTATTGGCGAGCATCTCACGGACGGCGAAGAGCTGGTGATTGCACCGCTGCCCGTGTACCACATCTACACCTTTACCGTGAACTGCCTGTTCCTGATGGAAACCGGCAACCACTCGCTGCTGATCACTAACCCCCGCGACTTGCCGAATTTCGTTAAAGAGCTGAAGGGGCTGCCGTTCACGGGTTTTATCGGCCTCAATACGCTGTTTAACGCGCTGTGCAATCGGGACGATTTCAAGCAGCTCGACTTCTCTAAGTTGAAGCTGACCATTTCAGGCGGCATGGCGTTAACCAAAGCGGCGGCACAGCGCTGGGAAGAGACCACCGGCTGCCCGATCGCCGAAGGTTATGGTCTAACGGAAACCTCGCCGATTGTCAGCTTCAACCCTAACGATGCGATTCAACTGGGCACGATTGGTAAGCCGGTCGCGGGCACCTCGGTGAAAGTGGTCGATGCTGATGGTAACGATGTGCCGCTTGGCGAGCCGGGCGAACTTTGCGTGCAAGGCCCGCAGGTCATGAAAGGGTACTGGCAGCGTGAAGAAGAGACGCGCAACGCTATTGATGAAAACGGCTGGTTCCATACTGGCGATATCGCCGTGCTGCAGGACGATGGCTACATCAAGATCGTTGATCGTAAAAAAGACATGATCCTGGTGTCGGGCTTTAACGTCTACCCCAATGAGGTTGAAGACGTAGTAGCCGCCCACCCCGATGTGCTGGAAGCGGCGGCTGTTGGCGTTGCCGACGAGAATGCAGGGGAGGCTATCAAGCTGTTTGTGGTGTCCAAAAACAGCCAGCTTGACGCTGAAACGCTGCGCGCTTGGTGTAAGAAAGAACTAACGGCCTATAAAGTGCCCAAGTACATCGAGTTCCGCGACGAGCTGCCGAAAACCAACGTCGGTAAGGTGCTGCGTCGCCAACTGCGCGACCAGGAAACAACCCATGCGCCGTAAGGGTTGAACACTCGGTCAAGCGGGCGTTAGGCGTCTCGTTCGCGAAAGCGTTACAATGGTCGGCCCACTTACGAGTGGGCCGACGTTTATTCTGAGATGGAACCGAGCCTAACGTGACCACCGACACGCACTCATCCCGCATCGATACCCCACAAGACAACGCCCCCTCGCTTACAGCGCTCACTGAGTCGCTGAGTCACGTTATGCTGCGTGATCAGGAGCGGCTCTCGCGTCGTGTGGCGGGCCTGCGGCGTCGGCAGCGAGAAAAGAAGCCGATCGACCGCGGCTTGAACGAGGTGGAGCGGGAAGTCGACAAAGCCAAGCAACTGCTGGCGCAGCGCGAAGCCCTGCGCGTGACGCTGGATTACCCGGCAGAGCTGCCGGTGGTAGAGCGCCGTGAGGATATTCTCACCGCGATTCGCGACCACCAGGTGGTGGTTGTGGCGGGGGAAACCGGTTCGGGTAAAACCACTCAGCTGCCCAAGATGTGTCTGGAGCTTGGCCGTGGCCGGAAAGGCCTGATTGGTCATACGCAGCCACGACGGCTGGCGGCACGAAGCGTCGCGGGGCGGCTGGCGGAAGAGTTGAGCGTGCCGCTAGGCGAGCAGGTGGGCTATCAGGTGCGCTTTAACGACCAAAGCTCGCCGAGCACACTCGTTAAGCTGATGACCGATGGCATCCTGCTGGCTGAGACGCAGCACGACCCGCTGCTGCTGCGCTACGACACGCTGATTATCGACGAAGCCCACGAGCGTAGCCTTAACATCGATTTCTTACTGGGTTACCTCAAGCGTCTGCTGCCTAAGCGCCCTGATTTGAAAGTCATCATTACCTCCGCAACGATCGACGTGGAGCGCTTTGCGGCCCATTTCGGCTCGCCTAAAACGCCTGCGCCGGTGGTCGAGGTGTCTGGACGCACGTTCCCGGTAGATGTCCACTACCGCCCGCTGGTGCGCAGCGAAGAGGACGAGGATGACCGCACGCTGCAGGAGGGGATTTTGCATGCCGTGCGTGAGGTCGAAACAATCGAGCGTGAAAAAGGCTGGCTGCATGGCCCCCGCGATGTGCTGGTGTTTCTACCCGGCGAGCGGGAAATCCGCGAAACCGCCGATACGCTGCGCCGCGCGGATTTAAAGGGCACCGAGATTCTGCCGCTGTATGCACGGCTCTCTAATGAGGAGCAGAACCGGGTGTTTGCTCCCCACCGTGGGCGTCGCATCGTACTGGCAACTAACGTGGCTGAAACGTCGCTCACCGTGCCGGGAATTCGCTATGTTATCGACCCTGGCCTTGTACGCATTAGCCGCTACAGCTACCGGGCGAAAATCCAGCGGCTGCCCATTGAGCCGGTCAGTCAGGCAAGCGCCAATCAGCGTAAGGGCCGCTGTGGGCGGATTGCGGAAGGCGTGTGTATTCGTCTTTACGACGAAGAGGATTTCCTGTCACGTCCCGCGTTTACCGACCCGGAGATTCAGCGCACCAACTTAGCATCGGTCATTCTTTCAATGCTGGCGCTCAAGCTCGGCAATATTGAAGACTTCCCCTTTGTTGATCCGCCCGATGGCCGCTTTGTCAAAGATGGCTTCCGGCTGCTATTTGAACTGGGCGCAGTAAATGATAAGCAACAGCTTAGCGCCCTGGGGCGTAAGCTGGCGAAACTACCCATTGACCCGCGTTTGGCCCGTATGGTGTTGGCCGGTGCAGAGCGAGGCAGTCTGCGGGACGTGCTGGTCGTGGTCTCTGCGCTGGCGATTCAAGACCCTCGTGACCGGCCCGCTGACAAGCGCCAAGCCGCTGACCAAGCTCACCAGCGCTGGCACGACCCAGACTCCGATTTCGTTGCGCTGCTAAATTTATGGCATGGCATCGAGAATGCTCGTGAAGCGTTATCGGGCAACCAACTGCGCCGCTGGTGCCGTGACCACTACATTAACTACCTGCGCATGCGCGAGTGGCACGATACGTTCCGCCAGTTGCGCCAATTGCTGCGGGATATGGACATCGAGGTACCTGCGCCGCTGCCTCGTGATGAGAACGAGAGCGAAGAGCAGGCCAAGCAGGCAAGGCGAAAAACATCGGGCAAGCTGCATCAGGCGCTGCTGTCTGGCCTGCTCTCCAATTTGGGTACGCTGCTTGAGAACCGAGAGTACCTCGGCGCGCGTAACCGCAAGTTCATGATTCACCCTGGCTCTGGGCTGGCGAAAAAAACACCCAAATGGGTCATGGCCTTTGAGCTGATCGAAACCACCAAGCTGTTTGCGCGCACTGTTGCCAAGATCGACCCGCAGTGGATCGAGCCCCAAGCGCAGCATCTGGTGAAAAGTAGCTATAGCGAACCCCATTGGGAAATGAAGCGTGCTCAGGTCGTGGCGTTTGAACAGGTCACTCTGTTTGGCCTGCCGATTGTGGCGCGCCGTCGTGTCCATTACGGGCCTATTGCGCCCCAGGAGTCGCGGGAGCTGTTTATTCGTCGGGCGCTGGTGGAAGGCGAGTTCCAAACCAAAGGAGAATTCTTCACCCATAACCGTGCGCTGATCGAAGAGGTAGAGGCGCTAGAAGATCGTGCCCGCCGACGGGATATCTTGGTGGACGAAGAGACGCTGTTCGCCTTCTACGATGAGCGGATACCCGCCGATATCGTTAACGGCAAGGGCTTTGAACACTGGCGCAAGCAGGCCGAGCGCCAAGACCCCACGCTGCTGAAGTTTGATATCGATGCGCTAAAGGCCCGTGATGCTCACGACGTTACTCAGGCGCAGTACCCTGATCACTTAACGCTGTCTGGCGTAGCGTATCCGGTCAGCTACCACTTTGACCCAGATGCCGAGGACGATGGCGTGACCCTCACCGTCCCTGCGGCCATGTTGCCTCAGCTGCCGGTGCACGCGTTGGAGTGGCTGGTGCCGGGGCTGTTGCGTGAAAAGTGCATTGCGCTACTAAAATCGCTGCCGAAAAGTATTCGTCGCCAAGTGGTACCCATTCCCGACTGGGTCGATGCCGCGCTGGAGACTCTCGTGCCTGATGAGCGGCCGCTCACCGAAGCGCTGGGGGAATTTATCCGTCGCCGCACCGCCACTCGCGTTCACTCAGATGATTGGCGTCTTGATCTGCTGCCGCCGCATCTCATTATGAACGTGCGGGTCGTTGATCATGCGGGTAAAACGTTAGGCCAAGGACGCGATGTGCGTGCGCTGGAGCGACGTTTCGAAGAGGCGGCGAGTGCAGGTGCTCAGGCGCTAGCCGATCAGGCAAGCCAAGCGCCCGCTCTGGATGAGTTGCCGGAGTCGCCGCTGCCAGAGTCGCGGGTAACGACTCAGGCTGGTATCCGAGTAGAAGCCTACCCGGCACTTATGGCCGAGGCCCATAGCTTTAAAGTGGCGCTTTTTGATCATCCCGCGAAGGCTGCGGCGGTTCACCAGGAAGGCGTGGCCCGCTTGGCCATTGCCAAGCGGCCGGAACAGGTGAAAGCCATCAAGCGCTTACCTGGCGTGGAAAAGTGCGCTCTACTCTTTGCTAAAGTGGGTAGTAAACAAGCATTAGTGGATGATTTGCTGCTGGCGGTCTTCACGCAGGTGGTGGCAACACATCCGCTGCCACGCTCTGCCAATGAGCTCACCGAGCGGCTTAAGGCAACCGAAAGTGAGCTGATTCCTTATGCAGCATCGCTGCTGACACGCATTGAAGAGGCGCTTAAAGGGCATCTGGCGGTGACCAAAGTGCTTAAAGGGAAGCTTAACTTTGCCCTCGCGCTCGTTTACAGCGATGTAAGCGCGCAGATGCAGCGCTTGGTTTATCCTGGCTTTATTCGCGACGCAGGGGAGTGGCTTAGCGAATATCCGCGCTATACCGAAGCGGCTCTCATCCGCCTCGATAAAGCGGCCCGTGAACGCGGCCGTGACCAAATGATGATGCAGGATGTCCAAGCCCTAGAGGCACGTTTTGATGCGCGGCGAAAAAGCGAGCGCAGAGGTGCCGCTGAAGACCCTGAATTGGTCTCATTTGGCTGGTGGATACAGGAGTTGCGAGTATCGCTATTCGCCCAGCAGCTGGGCACTCAGATGCCGGTATCCGTGAAGCGCTTGGAAAAGCGTTGGGAAGAGATTACCAGCGTTTAATGCTAAACGAGCAAGCGCTTAGGCTTAGATAGAGCGGGGTGGACAACCTCGCCATACGCTATTTTACTGACGGTTTCGGCTATTTGCCTTGAGGCCGTAATAAGGAGACAGGCATGACCAATGTAGTGATCACCGGTACAGGACTCTATACACCGGAAAACGCCATTGATAACGCGGCGTTGGTCGCTGCTTTTAACGCGTGGGTTGATCTCCATAACGCCCAGCATGCGGATGCCATCGCGCGTGGAGAGCAAGAAGCACTGGCTTATTCCAGCAGTGAATTTATTGAGAAAGCCTCGGGAATTAAAAGTCGCTATGTACTCGATGCCCAAGGAATCCTTGACCCTGAGCGTATGCGGCCTAAACTGCCTCAACGTCATAACGATGAACCGTCTATTCAGTGTGAGATGGCGACTCAGGCCGCGCGCCAGGCGCTAGAAACGGCCCAGGTTGATGCCGCTGATATTGAGCTGGTGATTGTGGCCTGTTCAAACCTAGAGCGTGCCTATCCGGCGGTCGCGGTAGAAGTACAGCAGGCCCTGGGAACAACGGGTTATGGCTTTGATATGAACGTGGCCTGCAGTTCAGCCACCTTTGCCTTGGAAACGGCGGCGAACGCGATTGCATCAGGTAGCGTTAAACGTGCGCTGATTGTGAATCCTGAAATTTGTTCTGCCCATTTGAATTTTAGAGACCGTGACAGCCACTTTATTTTCGGCGATGCTTGTACGGCTATGGTACTAGAAAATAGCGATGTTGCCGTGGCCGATGAGCGCTATGAAATTCTGGGAACGCGACTGGTGACGAAGTTTTCCAATGCGATTCGCAATAACGCGGGCTTTTTAAATCGCGTGACCGATAGCGATCCGCAGGCGTTAGATAAGCTGTTCGTTCAGGAAGGGCGCCGCGTTTTTAAAGAGGTGTGCCCTATGGTCGCTAAGCTTATCACTGACCATCTCGCTTCATTAGAGCTGTCGGGGGCGGATTTAACGCGGATGTGGTTACATCAGGCCAACCGCCATATGAACGATTTGATTGCACGTAAAGTGCTGGGTGAAGAACCCAGCGAAGCACAGGCACCGATTATTTTAGATCGCTATGCGAATACCAGCTCAGCGGGTTCGATTATCGCTTTCCACCTTCACCGTGAGGCACTGTCGGAAGGGGATATCGGCGTTATTTGCTCGTTTGGGGCGGGGTACAGTGCAGGCAGTGTGGTGCTACGTCGCCAGTAATAGGCCGATGATGCCTATCACCGGTTATGTTAGGAATAGCGTTCTATGTTGAAAGAGGAAATCGCATGCTGAGGCTGTTGGCACCGCAAAAAGAGGGTCTAAGCACATGGCAGAAGCTGTTGCCTATCGTGTTGCTAGCCACGTTAAGCATGGGAGGGTGTGCCAGTACGGGGTCTTCTCAAGAGGGGGACGCTGCACAAGAGCGTGTAACGGCAGACCCGCAGGACCCTTGGGAGGGCTTCAACAGGCGTGTGTTCGCGTTTAATGATGTGCTGGACCGCTACGCCCTCAAGCCCGTTGCACGAGGGTATAAGGCAGTCACTCCCGAGCCGGTGCAAACTGGGGTTGGCAACTTTTTCTCCAACTTAGGCGAAGTGCGTACCGCGCTCAATAGCCTGCTGCAGGGCAAACCCGCCAACGCGGGGTTAGCAACATCACGATTCTTGATCAACTCGACGGTGGGTATTGGCGGCTTGCTTGACTATGCCACGCTCATGGAAATTACCGCGGATAAAGAAGATTTTGGTCAAACCATGGCCGTGTGGGGCTGGGAGGACTCGCGCTATTTAGTGTTACCTCTGCTAGGCCCGCGCACGCTCAGGGATGCCTCTGGCTTGCCAGCCGATTCCGCTGCGAATCCCATTACATATATGGACGATCATCAGCTACGTGCAGGCCTGACGGCACTCGATATTATTCACTTTCGCGCGGGCTTGTTAGACCAAGAGTCGTTGATTTCGGGGGATCGCTACCGGTTTGTCCGCGATGCCTATTTGCAGCGCCGCCAGTTTGAGGTGAATGACGGTGTGCTTGGCGAAGACCCGTTTGCCACAGATGATTTTGATTTCGACGATACCGACTTCGGTGACGACGATTTCGCCGATTGAGGCCCAACATGGATCACGCTAAGCAGTTGATCGCGGTAATCGATGAGCCCGGCCCCGAGCGCGATGCGCTGGCTGAGGCGATTACCTGCGACGGCATGTGGGTGTTTGCTGCAGAGAACATTGACCATCTGCCTAGCGGTACGGCGCTGATTGTGGCCCATGCCCGGGCAGTGCCGCGTCAGCAGTGGTCTCAGTTGACTCACCGGTTGCCAACCCTGGTCGTCAGCGACTCTCGTCAGGATGCTGACTTGATTAAGGCCATTGATGTGGGGTTGGTGGACTACATCGTTCATCCGCTGCGACATACCGAACTGCTGCGCCGAATGATTCGTAAGGCGATTGAGCTTCACGCCTTAGCCCAAGAGCGTGATCGTGATCGTGAACGTCTCGCTGAACTCAATGAGAGCCTTGAAACTCACCTAGCGCTACTGCGGATGGACCAGCAAAGCGGGGGGCATATTCAGCGGCGTTTGTTGCCAGCGCATCCTAAAGTGATCAACGGCGTTTATTACGACTACTGGTTTGCGCCGTCGCTTTATTTGTCGGGGGATTTTCTCGACTATCAGCGTTATAACGACCGTTTTAGCGCGTTCTATTTTGCCGATGTCTCTGGGCATGGAGCGTCGTCGGCCTTTGTCACGGTGCTGCTGAAGTATTTGTGCAACCGATGGTTAAGCGAGTGGGATGGCCAAGCGCCAGAGCGGCTGCCGCCTGATTGGTTAGCGGCGATGAATCGTGAGCTTCAGGATACCAACATTGGTAAGCATGCCACGTTATTCGTCGGTGTTATTGACCATGAAGCGCATACTCTTCACTATTCGCTCGGCGCACAGCTACCGATGCCGCTGTTGGCGGCTGACGGTAAGCTGGAGCGCTTAACCGGGGAGGGAATGCCGGTAGGCCTTTTCCCAGATGTGGAGTATCCTGCGCTTAGCTGTGCTTTACCGGCCAACTTTCGTTTGTGGCTGTGTTCAGACGGTGTATTGGAATGCTTGCCGGGTAAAACGCTCGACACGCGGCTCACGGAACTTGAGCAACTCGTTAGCGAAAGTGTCACGCTTGAGCAGTTGCGCGACCGGCTAGCCAAAACCAATTCGCTTTTGATAGAGGGCGATGAGGATGATGAGGCGAACCAGGACCGCGATGCTTTACCCGATGACCTGACAATCATGATGGTGAGCGGATTTGGTCATGCTGATTGAAGAGGGCCGCATTAAAGCGGCGTTCAACTCTGGTGTTTTTGTGTTAAAGCTCTGTGGCGATGTGCGGTTAACGCTATGTGCCACGCTAGATACCCAAGCGCAACGTCTTGCTGAAACCCCTGGCCTTCAGGCGGTGATGATTGACCTGCGCGAAGCGACCAATGTCGACTCAACGGCGCTGGGTTTTCTGGCCAAAGTAGCCATGGCGGTTAAAGGGCGGCTGGAACAGCCTCCGACGATTATTGCTGATAACCCTGATGTACGGCAAATGCTGGACGTGATGGGCTTCGCGCGTTTTTTTACTCTGATGGAAGCGCCTCTGCAGCCTAGTGCAACACTTAACTCTTCTATGCAAGACCTGCCCGCTGAGCCTGCAGATGAAGAAGGCTTGCGTACGCGTATTCTCGAGGCGCATCGCATTTTAATGCATATGAACGAGCATAATCGCGAACAGTTTCAGCCGCTGGTAGAGATGCTTGAAGCGCAATCTACAGTGGCACATAAATAAAACACCCTCTTACCTAGTCGATAAGAGGGTGTGATGGATATGCTACCCAAACTGGCTGGAAGCAATTAGCTCTGCCGTAGTTTGCCAAGTAGCTCTTCAAGCTTGCGCTGGTCGGCCATGAATTTACGAATGCCTTCAGCCAGCTTGTCAGACGCCATTTCATCTTCGTTCATTTGCCAACGAAAATCTGCTTGGGCTAGCGCCTGCTCTGCTGAGCTGCTGGCACCCATGGGCGTTAGCTGGCGGGGAAGGTCGCCCTGTAGTTCATCTAACTCGTTAAGCAGCGCAGGGGATATAGTGAGGCGGTCACAACCTGCCAAGGCTTGTATTTCGCCTACGTTACGGAAGCTGGCTCCCATCACAATCGTTGGATAGCCGTGACCCTTGTAGTAGTCATAAATACGCTTAACCGATTGTACGCCAGGGTCATTGGCGCCGCTGAAGTCAGCTTCCGGCGAGCGCGCTTTGTGCCAGTCGAGAATACGGCCCACAAACGGTGAAATCAGCGTAGCGCCAGCATCGGCACAGGCCTGCGCCTGAGCAAAGCCAAACAGCAGCGTCAGGTTGGTGCGAATGCCATCGCGCTCAAGCTGGCGGGCCGCTTGAATGCCTTCCCAGGTGGACGCCATTTTAATCAAAATACGCTCAGGGCCGACACCATGCTGGGCATAGCGTTCAATTAGCGAGTGCGCTTTGGTAACGGTGGCGTCGCGGTCAAACGAGAGGCGGGCGCTCACTTCTGTCGACACATAGCCCGGCACTAGCTTGCTAATCTCGCTGCCAATATCCACCGCGACACGGTCTACCGCGTCGTCAAGATCGGTGCTCTCTTTGGCGATGCTGGCCAAGCGAGCGCGGCGCTCTTCCTGCTGGGCAGCTTGAAGGATGAGAGAGGGGTTGGTAGTTGCATCCTGGGGCTGGAAGCGACGAATAGCCTCAAGGTCGCCCGTATCAGCCACCACGGTGGTCATCTCTTTTAATTGGCTTAATAGGCTAGTGGCCATGCAATGCTCCTTGGTTGTCCTGTGGGTTACTTTAGCAAGGGCCGCGCGTGACGAACAGACACCGACAAATGAATTGAAATCGATTATGATTAGCGGCCTACCTTTTCGGCGGCACGCGCCGCTTTTTTTATGCCCATTTTAAGGAGGCTTATGGAACTTAATCCTCGTCGGGTGGCTTGGTTGGTGGCCGCCAACACAGCGCTTGCGCCTTTCGCGATTGATGCCTATCTGCCTGCCATCGGCATATTGGCCGAGAGTATTAATGCCAGTATTCACCATACTGAACTCTCGATCAGTATGTTCTTATTTGGGTTTGCGTTGGGTCAGCTTTGCTTTGGGCCGCTCTCGGATCGGTTAGGTCGTAAACCGGTACTGTTGAGCGGACTGGTAGTCTTTATGCTGGCCAGCCTAATGATTACCACCGCCGATAGCTTAACGTCGCTATTGGTTTGGCGCTTTATTCAAGCGTTAGGGGGCGGCGCCTGTGTGGTGAACTCGGCTGCCATCGTGCGTGACTGTTTCAGCGGGCGTGAGGCGGCTAAGGTGATGTCCACCATGGCCATGATCATGATGCTAGCCCCACTGGTGGCACCGGCGGTGGGTAGTTTGTTGCTGCACATTGCTGGCTGGTGGCTGATCTTCGTCTTCCTGGCTGTGTATGCTGGTTTTCTATTCTGGTTGTTAGGTACCCGGCTACCCGAAACCCGTGATATCAACTTGCCCGCGGCCTCGCCTCGGCAAGTGATCCGCAACTATGCAAGCGTGCTGCGCCACAAAGAGGGCATGGGTTATATCTGTGCGGTAGCCGCTTCGTTTGCCGGGCTATTTGCCTTTGTGACCGCATCGCCATTTTTATACTTGGACTATTTTTCGCTTTCGCCAAGCGTCTACCCACTGGTGTTTGGGGTCAACGTGGTGGTGATTGCACTCTCCAATCGCGTCAATATTCACTTGCTGCGCAATCGCACACCACAGCAGAACCTGCGCTTAGGACTGGCTGTTCAGCTGGTGGCCGCCCTGGGTCTTGTGTTGGCCACGGCGCTTAACGTGGCGTCGCTCTATGTGGTGGTGCCGCTGGTGATGATGTTTACGGGCATGATTGGTCTGATTACGCCCAACGCCATCTCTTCATTGTTGGATCATTTTGGCCATATCAGTGCCACCGCGACAGCGCTGTTGGGTGGCATACAGTTTAGCTGTGGGGCGCTGGCAGGTGTCTTAGTAGGGCTGTTCCAGGTTGAGCACTTATGGCCCATGGTGCTGACCATGTTAGGTGCTGCCCTGCTGGGTAATATCGGTGTGAGAATGCTAACCCAAGCCCCAAAGGTGGATGATGCGTTGTAATGGATAGCCTGCTGCAGTGGTTAGAGGTGCCCTTGGATAGCTGGTTAGCCTGCGCAGCTGTACTGCTGTTAGGTGCCTTTGTACAGCGGGCCACGGGCTTTGGCTTGGCGGTGGTGGGTGCGCCACTGCTGTTGATGATAGAGCCACGGCTGGTGCCGGTGATTTTGGTGCTGTTTGGTTTCACTGTCTCTTTGATGATGGTGCGCCGTTACTGGCATGAGGTGAGGTTAAGGGAAATAGGCGTTGCCCTGATTGGACGCTTACCGGGTAACGGATTGGGCATTTGGCTGTTGCTGGCAGCGCCGATGGTTGTGCTGGAAAAGTTAATTGCCGCCATCGTGCTATTTGCTGTGCTGGTCACGGTATGCCGCTTCGAACTGCCGGTGAACCGCTTCACGCTATTTGTGGCGGGCATTCTCTCCGGCGTTTTTGGGACGGTGGCGGCCATCGGCGGGCCGCCCATTGTGCTACTCATGCACGGTTTCTCACCTGACCGCATGCGCGGCAACTTAGCAGCCTTTTTTGTCCTAACCTCTCTATTAACCCTGCTGACGCTGGCGCTGGCAGGGCAGATCAGCGTTTGGCACTTCAAGCTGGCGCTTACCTTTCTTCCTGCTGTCTTACTGGGCAATGCACTGGCCGATACCATCGCCCATCGATTGGATAAACAACTGCTGCAGCGCTTGTCATTGGGGTTATGCACCCTCGCAGCGCTTGGCTTACTGCTATAGGCGAAGCAGCCGAACAAAAAGTTTGGCTGTTTTTTTTCGATGTCATAAAGATGTCATCGAAGCGGTGCAAAGTACGTCATGCGAAGGCCAGAACCCTACATCGACAGGAGTATTTCGCATGAACCGTATTCTAAAAA
The DNA here is from genome assembly GCF_056857635.1 of Vreelandella sp. L-15. NCBI lineage: Bacteria > Pseudomonadati > Pseudomonadota > Gammaproteobacteria > Oceanospirillales > Halomonadaceae > Vreelandella > Vreelandella sp. L-15. The sequence continues at coordinate 21,090 of NZ_JBSXNN010000066.1, forward strand.
CTACCGTCATTGCGGCGGCTGTAATGAGCGTTGCCGGTGTGGCACAGGCGCGTGACCAGATTCGTATCGTTGGCTCCAGTACTGTTTACCCGTTTGCCAGCTACGTTACTGAAGAGTTTGGAGCGCTGACCAACTACCCGACGCCAGTGATCGAGTCCACGGGTTCTGGTGGTGGTATTCGTCTGTTCTGTAACGGTGTTGGTGAAGGCACTCCGGACATCACCAACGCTTCTCGTCGCATGAAGCCTTCTGAGCTTGAGCGTTGTGAAGAGAACGGTGTGACTGACGTTACCGAAGCCAAAATTGGTTCTGACGGTATCGTTCTAGGCTTGGCGGCTACTAACGAGCCGATCGACCTGACGCTTGAGCAAATTTTCCTGGCGGTGGCCGCCCAGGTGCCGGTCGACGGCGAACTGGTAGATAACCCCTACACCAACTGGAGCGACATCGACGCTTCTCTGCCGGATCGCGCCATCTCTATCTATGGCCCGCCCAGCACTTCCGGTACCCGTGATGCTTTCGAAGAGCTGGTGATGGAAGCCGCCTCTGCCGAAATGGACATCTACGGTGAAGAAGGTTACACCGATATCCGTACTGACGGTGTTTACATCGACGCCGGTGAGAACGACAACCTAATCGTTCAGCGTCTGGCGGAAGACACCGGTGCCTTCGGTATCTTCGGCTACTCCTTCCTGGTTGAGAACCCGGACACCATCATGGGTGCGACCATTGGCGGTGTTGAACCTGAAGTAGAAGCCATCAGCTCTGGTGAGTACCCGGTTGCTCGTTCACTGTGGTTCTACCTGAAGAACCAGCACGCTGACGAAGTCACTCCGATGTATGAATACGCCAACATGTTCATGGAAGACCAGATGATCGGTTCTGACGGTTATCTGGTAGACATCGGCCTGATTCCGCTACCGGAAGCCGAGCGTGAGCAGGCTCGCCAGAAAGTTGCTGACCGCGTTAAGCTGGTTGCTGCTGATCTGGAATAATCGCTAGCACATATAATCGCTAGCACATAGTGACAACATGGCCGGTAGCCTTTGCTACCGGCCATTTGTTTTTGGGTCACGCTGTCTTTGTCATATTGCTGTCATGTTTTTAATCCAAAGTAGCAGCCAACACGATTTCATTAGGTGATGCGAGAGAAATTCGATGCAAACAAACCAGCTACTTTTACTCTTTTGCACAGTGCTCTTGCTGCTTGGGCTAGTGGCCTTTTTTGTGGGCCGAGCGAAGGCTGCGCGGGTCCGTGCTTCTGGCGCGGCGATGTATGCACAGCCTGACCAATATGCGTGGTTTGCTGTTCTCTCAACAGCGGGCCCTGCGGTGCTGGTGGGGGCGCTAGGCTCGCTACTGTTATTACTGTTGGGCGCAGATATTCCGCCGATGTATTTATTAGCAGCCAGTTTAGTGGTCGCTGCGGCTGGTTTGGCGGTTGGTGTGGCTCAAGTGAAGCCCCATTTTCACGCTCGCCAAGCCATTGAACGGGTGATTCGCTGGGTGCTAACCGGCGCCGCGATGATATCGATCTTTACTACCTTCGGTATTCTGTTTTCGATCATTTCGGAAGCCCTGCGTTTTTTCCAAATGCACAGCTTCTGGGAGTTCATTACCGGTACAACCTGGAACCCTGGGGCGAGCTTCCTAGCTGCCGCCGGACGCGGCGATGGTAGTGGCGCGCAGTTTGGCTCGGTACCGCTGTTCGCCGGTACCTTCATGATCACAGCGATTGCCCTGCTGGTGGCGGTGCCCATTGGCCTGCTGTCGGCTATTTACATGTCGGAGTACGCTCCACAGCGGGTGCGCACAGTTGCTAAGCCGGTGCTTGAGGTGTTGGCAGGTATTCCCACGGTGGTTTACGGTTTCTTCGCCGCCATTACCGTCGCGCCGATTATCGTCAATATTGCCGGCTTCTTTGGTCTGGATGCCTCTTACAACAACGCTGTTGCCCCTGGCATCGTGATGGGCATCATGATCATCCCGTTCATCTCGTCGCTCTCTGATGACGTGATCAACTCTGTGCCTGACAGCATGCGTCAAGGCTCGCTGGCACTAGGGATGACGAAAGGTGAAACCATCCGGGACGTGGTCATACCTGCGGCACTGCCCGGTATCATTTCCGCCGCACTGCTAGGCATGTCCCGAGCGCTGGGTGAAACCATGATTGTGGTGATGGCGGCGGGTATGCGCCCGAACCTAACGGCCAACCCGCTAGAGGACATGACCACCGTGACCGTACGCATCGTGGCATCACTGACGGGTGACCAAGAGTTCGAGAGTGCTGAGACGCTGTCAGCATTCGCGCTGGGCCTGGTGCTGTTCGTTGTGACTCTAACGCTCAACCTGGTATCTGTACTAATGATCCGCCGCTTCCGTGAAAAATACCGCGTGAACAACCTGTAACGCCGAGGAACTGATTCGATGAGCCACTCTTTTGACGAGATCAGCCAGCAGCTTAAGCGGCGTCACCGTAAGTCGGCACGCCTGAAATGGATCTCCATGGGCGCGCTGGGCTTAGCAGGCCTGTTCTTAGTGCTGTTCTTTGCTGACATGCTGAGCAAAGGCCTACCTGCTTTTCAGCAGGCCTATATCAATACTGAAGTACGCTACACCGAAGAAGCGAGCCGGGATGGTCGCCTAGCGTTTGAGGAGGAGCTGCTGCCGCTGATTAGCCGCACGGTGGTACGCGTTATTCCGCTACAGCTGCGCAACAACCCAGAAATGATCGGCACCTCTGAGCAGCGCTGGATGCTGGCCACCAGTGAAGTGGATCAGTACCTGAAAGGGCATCGTAATCGCTTGAGCGATGAAGAAAAAGCCGAAATCGATGAGCGTGTTGCTGCAGGTCAGGTTGATTTGCGCTTCAACAAAACGTTCTTCGGTTCAGGGGATTCGAAGATTGCCGAGAACGCCGGTATCTTATCGGCGGTGGTCGGTACCATCATGACCATGATTGTGACGCTGCTGATCTCTTTCCCCATCGGCGTAATGACGGCTATTTATCTGGAAGAGTTTGCCCCGGATAACCGCTTTACACAGCTGATCGAGATCAACATCAACAACCTAGCAGCGATCCCATCGATTCTGTTTGGTTTGTTAGGTCTGGCGATTTTTATCAACTTCTTTGGTGTACCACGCTCATCTCCGCTGGCAGGCGGTATGACGCTGGCGCTGATGACCCTTCCCGTCATCATCATTGCCACCCGTACGGCACTGCGTAGCGTGCCGGACTCCATTCGCCATGCGGCATTTGGTGTAGGTTGCTCGCGCTGGCAAGTGGTTCGTGATCACGTTCTTCCGCTAGCGATGCCCGGTATCATGACTGGTTCGATCATTGGCCTAGCGCAGGCGATGGGTGAAACTGCACCGCTGATCATTGTGGGGATGGTGGCCTTCATTCCGGATGTCAGCGCTTCCTTTACCCAGGCAGCCACGGTCATGCCCGCGCAGATCTTTACCTGGTCAGGCGAGCCGGAGCAGGCCTTCGTTGAAAAAACCGCTGGTGGCATCCTAGTGCTACTGTCTGTGCTGATTTCGCTCAACGCCTTTGCCGTTGTGCTACGCAAGAAATTCGAGCGCCGCTGGTAAGCCGGCGCCCAAGAGGACACCTTATGAATAGCCAAGCACCCGTTATGAATCAGCAGCATGCACCAGACGTTGGCCAGCCCTACACGCGTAACGAGCAAGCATGTCACGACCTTAGTATTCGTGTTCGCGACCTCAACCTGTGGTACGGCAAGAGCCAAGCACTGAAAGGGCTGAATATCGACCTGTTTCAGAAGAATGTGACCGCGCTGATTGGCCCTTCGGGGTGCGGTAAATCGACCTTTTTGCGCTGCTTGAACCGTATGAACGACTTGATTCCCAGCGTGCATATTGAAGGTCTGGTGGAGATGGACGGCCAGGATGTGAATGCTGGCAAGATGGATGAAGTGGCGCTGCGCCGCCGGGTAGGTATGGTGTTCCAGAAGCCGAACCCGTTCCCGAAATCTATCTACGAGAACATCGCCTACGCACCGCGTATGCACGATTTGGTGAGCCGTAAAGCCGATCAAGATGAGCTGGTCGAGAAGGCCCTGCGCGATGCCGGTTTGTGGAACGAAGTGAAAGACAAGCTGCAAGAGCCGGGCACCTCGCTCTCTGGTGGTCAGCAGCAGCGTCTGTGCATCGCACGGGCGATTGCTGTTCAGCCTGACGTCATTTTGATGGATGAACCGACCTCAGCCCTGGACCCGATCTCCACGGCCACCATCGAAGATTTGATGGATAAGCTGAAAGAGCAGTTCACCATCGTGACCGTGACGCACAACATGCAGCAGGCGGCGCGCGTGGCGGACTACACGGCTTTCTTCCATCTGGGGGAAATCATCGAGTACAACGATACGAAAGTAATGTTCTCGACCCCGGCACAGAAGAAAACCGAAGACTATATTTCTGGCCGTTACGGCTAAATAGACCGCTGTTTGTTGGCCCGCTGTCATGGCGGGCTTTCAAGCAGCGTTTTTTTGACTGTTGATATATGTTTTTTCGTATATAAGCGGTAGGCTTGGCCTTTATTGCATACTTGGAGACAACCCTATGTCACTTCGCATCGGTATTAACGGATTTGGCCGTATTGGACGCCTAGCGCTGCGCAGCCTTTGGTCGCAGGTAGCGGCAGGCGAGGTGACGTTGGTGCGTATTAACGACCCCGGTGGTGATGCGGCCACCTTTGCCCATTTATTGGAGTTTGATTCCGTCCACGGCCAATGGGCGCCGGGGCAGGGCATGGCAGCGCGTCAGGATGCCATTGTCATTGATGGACATGAGGTGGCCTTTAGCACTCATAAAACCATTGCGGAAAGCGATTGGTCCAGCTGCGATGTGGTCATCGAGTGCTCCGGCAAAATGAAAAGTACCGACAAGCTGAATGCTTACCTGGATCAAGGCGTTGGGCGCGTGGTGGTGAGTGCGCCGGTGAAAGAGGAGGGCGTGCTCAATGTGGTGGTGGGTGTGAATGACCACCTGTTTGAGCCAGCCAAGCACCGTATTGTCACGGCCGCTAGCTGCACCACTAACTGCCTAGCGCCGGTCGTCAAAGTGATTCTTGAGCATTTTGGTATTCGTCACGGTTCCATGACCACCGTGCATGACATTACCAATACCCAAACCATTTTGGATGCACCTCATAAAGACCTGCGTCGTGCCCGCGCCTGCGGCATGAGTCTCATCCCTACTACCACGGGCTCGGCGAAAGCCATTACGGCAATTTTCCCTGAACTGGAAGGCAAACTTAACGGCCACGCGATCCGCGTACCGCTGGCTAATGCATCGCTCACCGATATGGTGTTCGAGCTTGAACGAGAAGTGACCGTTGATGAGGTGAATCAAGCGCTCAAGGCTGCCGCCGATGGCCCCCTCAAAGGCATTCTGGGCTATGAAGAGCGCCCGCTGGTATCGATTGACTACCGTACGGACCCGCGTAGCTCGATTATTGATGCCCTCTCTACCATGGTGGTGAACGGCACTCAGTTAAAGCTCTACGCGTGGTACGACAATGAGTGGGGTTACGCCAATCGTACCGCCGAGCTGGCACTTATGGTGGGTGGGGAGCCGGTTGGCCGTGGCTGAATCGCTGCTGAATAACATCAAGGCGCTACCGTTCGAGGTGCGCCAGTACATGCTGATTACCGGCAACTACTGGGCGTTCACCATTACCGACGGCGCGCTGCGGATGCTGGTGGTAATGTATTTCCACCAGCTCGGCTACTCGCCGCTGCAAATCGCCATGCTGTTTCTGTTCTATGAAGCGTTTGGCGTGGTAACGAACTTGGTGGGCGGCTGGCTAGGGGCGAGACTGGGCTTGAACCGCACTATGAATGTGGGGCTAGGGCTGCAAATTGTGGCGCTCGCCATGCTAATGGTCCCTGCTGGTATGCTGACCGTTGTGTGGGTAATGGCCGCCCAGGCGCTGTCGGGCATTGCCAAAGACCTCAATAAAATGAGCGCTAAAAGCGCCGTGAAGGTGCTGGTGCCGGCCACGAGTGCCAATGCCAACAGCGCCTTATACCGCTGGGTCGCTATGTTGACCGGCTCTAAAAATGCCCTGAAAGGCCTAGGCTTTTTCGTTGGCGGTGTGCTGCTCACGCTGATTGGCTTTCGTGGGGCGGTCATTGCCATGGCCATCATGCTGGGTGCTGTGCTGCTACTATCGCTCTGGCGCCTCAAAGCAGATTTAGGCAAGCAAAAAGTCAAACCCAAGTTCTATGAGATCTTTTCAAAATCCCGCGCCATCAACGTGCTCTCGGCCGCGCGGTTTTGTCTGTTTGCTTCTCGTGATGTGTGGTTTGTCGTGGCGCTGCCGGTCTTTCTTTATGATCAACACGGCTGGAGCCACTGGACCGTAGGTGGCCTATTGGCGGCCTGGATCATCGGCTATGGTGGCGTACAAACCCAAGCACCAAAACTCACAGCCCTGCTAAAAGGCGATGCGCGAACCATCACCGCTGGCTGGGCCGCCGCCCTGGCCGTTCTGGCCATTCTGCTTGCGCTACTTCCCTTGGCGCAGGTGGGCTGGCTGGTGGTGGGCCTGTTGGCGTTTGGCGTGCTGTTTGCCGTGAACTCCAGTTGGCACAGTTATCTGATCGTTCACTATGCCCGGGCTGACGGCGTCTCGATGGACGTCGGGTTTTACTATATGGCCAATGCCATGGGGCGCTTGGTCGGCACGCTGCTCTCCGGGTGGCTCTACATGGAATACGGCCTGAGTGCCTGCCTTTGGGTGGCGGCTGCCTTGGTGGCGGCAAGCTCTATGATGGCCCTTGCATTGCCTAAGCAGGCAGCGTGAGCGATGTGCACCATGCCGATTCACGGCGCGGGCGTGTCCTAGTGCCCAGCGCGTAGCGGGGCACCATCGACGAATAGCCGCTGCAGCTTCCACCACCCTTCCACCCGGAGTCGTAAGCCCTGATAGGTAAGCTCTGGCGCTATCCAGAGCGTTGTTTCTTCCATCTGGTGGCATTCAAATGTTGAGGTCTCTTTGGGGGTAGATGTCTCAGCGATGGCGATGCGCGACGTGCCGCCGCAGCAGCCGTGACGGGGTGAAAACCGTACCGTGACCACACCCCCTTGTTGCTTGATAAAAGCGGCAGCTTTTTCTTCTATTTCAATGATCGGGTCCATCGCTTCTTGAGTGCCCCTTACGTCGGTGGATAGGCAACATGCTCACCATCCTCTTTCACAAAGTGTGCCACCGGCCGGTCCAGCAGCGTCAACACCTGTTCGGAAGGTCGGCAGAGTTTTGCGCCTTTGGGTGTGATGACGATAGGGCGATTGATGAGAATTGGATGTGCCATCATGGCGTCGATAAGCTGATCATCGCTTAACGTCGGGTCATCCAATGTGAGTTCATCGTAAGGCGTGCCTTTGCGGCGCAGCAGCTCTCGCGGTGGTAGCTTCATCATCGCCAGTAGCTCTACCAATCGCTCTCGGCTAGGCGGTGTTTCAAGGTAGAGGATCACTTCAGGGGACTCCCCTGATGCCTTGATCATGGCCAGGGTATTGCGCGATGTGCCGCAGTTAGGGTTGTGATAAATGATTACTGACATGGAGGAGCGTCACGCTGACTAGGAGTTTGATTGATAGCAGGGGATAAGCGGGTGGGGTCTTGCTCGGCTTTATACGCTTTGGCGGCGTTTGCCCACCACATCAATTGCACTAGCGTCCGACCAAAATAGCCTTCCCAGCGCTCTTGCTCTGCATGAAATTGTCCATCGTTATCGAGGGCTTCATGAGCCTTTGGGATATGTATCATCGCTGAGACAGGCAAGCAGCCCAGCTCAGACAGAAAGGAGCGCATATTCACCGCAGCGCGGGCACCGCCCCACTGGCCCATGGAGTAGGTGACAATGGCACTGGGTTTGAACGCAAATAGCGACGCGCCAAAGTGATTCAGTAAATGACTCAGTGCTGGGCTCATGGCGTGGTTGTACTCAGGGCTGACCATGACGTAGCCATCTGCTTGATCAATTTTTATTGCCAGGGCGTCCAGATCATCCGGAACCGTAGAGGCGGAGTAGGCAAAATGCGGTTTAAACGGGCCGCTCAAATCGAGTGAGAGCGGGTCAATAATCTCCGCCGTCGTATCGCGCTGTGCGCTGAGTAACTGCAAGCACGCTTTGGCTACCCGCTCGCCCAGGCGAGCAGGCGCGGGAGGCGTTGACGTTCTGGTTGAGCCGAGAAAAATCAAATAGTGCGCCATCAAGCAGGCTCCTTAAGCATGAGTAGGGAAGTGCTGACGCGTGTTATTGGCAATGCGCACCAGGGCCAGCATCAGCGGTACCTCTACCAGTACACCCACCACCGTTGCTAGAGCAGCGCCCGATTGCAGACCAAACAGCGCAATGGCGGCGGCCACGGCAAGCTCAAAAAAGTTGCTGGCGCCAATCATCGCCCCGGGTGCGGCAATATTGTGCGGGACGCGCCACGCTTTCGCCCAGCCATAGGCAATGAAGAAGATTAAAAACGTCTGCAGAATTAGCGGAATGGCGATAAGCACAATATGCAGCGGATTGTTCAGAATGACATCGCCCTGAAACGCGAAAAGCAGTACCAGGGTAATGATCAGCCCCATCGGCGTGACCGGGCCAATGCGCTTCATAAAGACGTTGTCGTACCAATCGGCACCGCGCTTAGCGATAAGGGTTTTCCGCGTGAGGTAACCTGCCGCCAGGGGAATGACGATGTAGAGCACTACCGACAGCAGCACCGTATCCCAGGGTACCTGAATATTGGAAATACCCAGCAGAAAGACCACGATCGGCGCAAAGGCAAACAGCATGATCAGGTCGTTGAGGGCGACTTGTACCAGCGTGTAGGCCGCATCGCCACGGGTAAGGTAGCTCCAGACGAAAACCATCGCGGTGCAGGGCGCCGCACCCAGCAAAATGGCCCCCGCAAGGTACTGGCTGGCCAGCGCATCAGGGATCCAAGGTTTAAAAATCACCATAAAAAATAGCCATGCTAGGGCAAACATGGTGAAGGGTTTGATGAGCCAGTTCACCGTGGTGGTGATGGCCAGCCCTTTTGGCTGGCGGCGCACGCCAGCGATTGCGCTAAAGTCAATTTGCGCCATCATGGGGAAAATCATCGCCCATATCAGTACAGCGATCGGAATCGACACCTGCGCGTATTCAAAGCGTGAAAGAGCCTCGGGAATGGCGGGAGCCCACTGGCCTAGCGCAATACCGGCCACAATCGCAGCGGCGACCCAAAGCGACAGATAGCGTTCAAAAAGCCCCATATCAGCACTGCTGGGGGCTGCCTTCTCCTGATGTGACATGCTCGCTCCTTGATTATATGGCCCGCTGGTTAACGCGCTTGGAGAGCTCTTCGGCGCTCTCTTTACGCTCTGAGTATCGGTCGGTGAGCAGGTCGCTGCGCTCTCGTACCAGTAGAGTGAATTTTACGAGTTCTTCCATGACATCCACGATGCGATCATAAAACGGCGAGGGCTTCATGCGGTCGTTGTCATCGAACTCCATAAAGGCTTTTGGCACGGACGATTGGTTAGGGATCGTCACCATGCGCATCCAGCGGCCCAAAATGCGCAGCTGGTTCACCGTGTTAAAAGATTGTGAACCACCGCAGACCTGCATCACGGCCAGGGTTTTGCCTTGGGTAGGGCGTACGCCGCCCAAAGCCAGGGGTATCCAATCAATTTGTGCTTTCATAATGCCTGTCATCGCCCCGTGACGCTCTGGCGAGCACCACACCATCCCATCTGCCCACTGTGCTAGGGAGCGCAGCTCTTCCACCTTAGGGTGGCTGGCATCTTCGGCATCAGGAAGCGGCAGGCCACGCGGGTTAAAAATGTGTGTTTCAGCGCCCATCGCGTTCAGCAGGCGGGCGGCCTCTTCAACCGCCAAGCGACTAAATGAGCGCTCGCGTAGCGATCCGTACAGCAGCAGCACCTTTGGTGCAGGGCGCGAAGAGGGCGGTAACCCCAATGATTCGAGGCTAGGGGCTTGGAAGAGCTCAGGGTCGAGATTGGGTAAATCCGCAAGCAGGGCCATGGGGGCTCCTTGGTGAAAGCAGCAATAGATGGCTTTCATGATATATGTTTTTTCGTATATTTCTAGCCGCCTGCTTGAGCTGCAATATCTCCGTCATCATCTGGGCGTATGGTGGCGATGTAAAATTAAATAAGAGGTTGTTGAATTATGTCGAAGCGTCGCGTGCTCTTTCTCTGCAATGCCAATTCTGCGCGCTCTCTCATGGGAGAAGTGCTACTTCGCCATATGGCCGGTGATCGCTTCGAATCCTTCAGTGCAGGCTCTGAACCCGACGAGCCTCATGCGCTAACCCTTGAAGCCTTAAAAAAGCAGGGTCTTTCGACAGAGGGGCTGCACAGTAAGTCGCTGGATCAGTTCGAGAACGAAGCGTTCGACGTAGTGATCGTGCTGTGTGACAAAGCTCAGCAGGCGTGCCGCGATTGGCAAGGGAAAGCAGGCGAAATTTTATTCTGGGACATCCGTGACCCTCGTCTGATCAGTAAGTTGGACGCTTACGAGCAGGCGCTGTTCGAGATCCGCCGCCGTTTACAGCTGTGGCTACCGCTGCAAAAAAGCTGATCATTTCTATCTCGACAGGGTGCACCATGAAATTTATCAATAATTTAAGCGTCAAGGCGAGTTGGACGCTGGTACTCGTGACTTTTACTTGCCTTGTGCTTGCCATTGGTGGCTTAGGGCTTTTTGCCAACCAGTTTGGCCGCGATGCCTTTACATCGATGCAACAACGCGACATGGCTCAGGTGCGTGAGCTAAATAGCGCTTACACACAGCTGTTGCGTGCCAGGGTACAGATGAATCGGGCAGCTGAGCTGATTCGCACTCCCTCGTTTGATCGTCCAGAGCCGCTTCTGGAAGAGTCGGATCGGTTGCTGGCATCGGCGGCCACGCATTTTGAAGCTTTCCAAGCGAGCTTTCCGGAGGGGGAGCAGCCCGAGCTGGTCGGCCAGTTGGCGAGCAATTTTCAATCCCTGGTAAATAACAACCTTAGCCTGCAGATGATGATGCTAGAAGAGCGCGATGTGCGTGGCTTTCTCTCTGGCGAATCTCGGGTGGATGATAGCAGTCAGCAGTTCGTTAACACCGCGGAAGCGTTTTACGGCTATTCAGTGGCCCGTGGCGCTGGTTTGTCTGAGCGTTTCGAGAACGTTTCATCGCTGCTCTTCATGGGAGTGGTGGGTGTCGTCGTGCTGGCGCTGCTAGTCGTAGGCCTAGTCGTATGGGGCGTACGTCGGAACGTTTTGCGGCCGCTGCGGGTTATTACTCAACACTTTAAACGTATTGCTAAGGGCGATTTATCCTCTCCGGTAGAGGCGCACGCCAATAATGAAATTGGCCAGCTGTTTAGCGAGCTGGCGAATATGCAGCGTTCATTAACCACCACCGTGAATCATCTCAATAACAGCAGCCAGCAGGTGTATAGCGACAGCCAAGCCATGGCGACGCAAAGCCAGCAGTTGGCTGGACAAACCGATTCTCAGGTATCAGCGCTTCAGCAAATGGCTGCTAGCCTTGAGCAGCTCACCGCGACGGTGAATCAAAACGCAGAAAGCGCCGCGCATGTAAATCGCTCTACCACCGACGTGTCTCACAAAGCGCAGCAGGGCGATGAAGTGATCGCTCAGTTTATTGCCACCATGCAGTCTATCAACGAGCACTCCGAAGAAATTCAAAGCATTATCAAGGTGATCGAAAGCATTGCGTTCCAAACCAATATTTTGGCATTGAATGCCTCTGTAGAGGCGGCGCGGGCTGGCGAGCATGGACGCGGATTTGCTGTAGTGGCTAGTGAAGTTAGGGCGCTGGCAACGCGCAGTGCCGATGCTGCTCACGATGTTCGTGCACGTATTGAGGCCTCGAGTAAAAGCGTTGAGCAGGGTAGCGAACTTTCTCAACAGGCAGGCGAGCACACTCGGGCAATCATGCAAGCGGCGACTCAGGTAGAACACTTGATGGCGCAAATGGCCAAAGCCTCTGAAGAGCAGCGTCGCGGTATTGAAGAAGTGAACGTTGCTGTCACGCAAATCGACGCGACGACTCAAGATACGATGCGCTTGGTCAACCAAACGGCACAAAGCGCCGAGGGGTTAACCCAAGAGGCGCTGCAGATGCGTGAGTACGCGGGACAGTTCCGTATTATTGAGGAGGCCCCAGTACCTGACGTACATGATGACGAAGAGGCGGAGCAGCCTCTGGAGCAGTTGGATTGACAGGCAATGGCCAGCGCTGAATTGAGTAATCGCGATCATAAAGACGATATGCGCGCCTTGGCATAGTGGCTGCCAAGACGCGGATGGGCACTGTACTGTGTGATGCTGCGGTGAGTGTTTAATCCATGAGCTCAACGGCAACGGCGGTGGCTTCACCGCCGCCAATGCAAAGGCTGGCAATACCGCGTTTGCCGCCTTTCGTGCGCAGGGCATGAATTAGCGTGGCGATAATACGGGAGCCGGTGGAGCCAATGGGGTGACCTTGAGCGCAAGCACCGCCAAACACGTTCACCTTCTCATGGGGTAAGCCCAGGTCGTCCATGGCCATGAGGGTCACGACGGCGAAGGCTTCATTGATCTCAAACAGATCGACGTCGTTGACTCCCCAGCCAAGCTTTTTCATCAGCTTTTCAATCGCGCCTACAGGGGCAATGGTAAATTCGCTGGGATGACGTGAGTGGGTGGCGTGTCCAAGCATTTTTGCCAGCGGTTTAACACCATGGCGCTGTGCGGCTTCGTGGCTTGCTAAGATGAGCGCTGATGCACCATCGGAGATGGAGCTAGAGTTAGCTGCTGTGATGGTGCCATCTTTAGCAAATGCAGGACGCAGCTGGCGGATTTTATCCAGCTTGGCTTGGAAGGGCTGCTCATCGTGAGAAACAACGGTGTCGCCCTGGCGCGTGGTGACCGTGACAGGGGCCATTTCGGCATCTAAATCGCCATTGTTGGTGGCAGCCATCGCTCGTTCCAGGGAAGCAATGGCGAAGTCATCCAGCCGCTCGCGGGTATAGCCGCGCTCTGTAGCTACATCCTGCGCAAAGGCGCCCATCAGTTTGCCGGTTTCGGCATCTTCAAGGCCATCCAGGAACATATGATCTTTGAGCTCGCCGTGGCCCAGTCGATAGCCGCCGCGTGCGTTAGTGAGTACATGAGGCGCATTCGACATAGACTCCATGCCGCCTGCTAATAAAATCTCTCCGCTACCGGCCTTGATCAAATCATGCGCGAGCATGGTGGCTTTCATGCCTGACCCGCAGAGTTTATTGATGGTGGTGGCACCGTTGGCATCGGGAATGCCTGCTTGGCGCATCGCCTGGCGTGCGGGTCCCTGTTTAACGCCAGCAGGCAAAACGCAGCCCATGATGCCCTCTTCAATAGCGGCAGCGTCGATACCTGCGCGTTCAATAGCGGCACGGATGGCAACTGCGGCAAGTTCGGGGGCGCTCATGCTGGAAAGGCTGCCCATCATACCGCCCATTGGGGTGCGGGCGGCGGATAAAAAGACGACGTCGGTAGCGCTACTCATTGTCTATCTCCTGATAGATTTTTTGTGATTATCTGGCTGAGCGATTAGCGATGCGTTGACCCATTCGCGGGGCTGTGGTCTTCTCCTAAGTAACCAAGCAAGCGCTAGTGTAAATGACATGAATGTAATGAATGCATCTCCTCGCCGCAAGGAATTGACGCGCTTAGCAGCTCAGCTATTCGTCCAAGAGGGCTTTGATCGCACCACGGTGCGCATGTTGGCCCAGGAAATGGGCATCAAGTCCGGCAGCCTGTTTCACCACTTCAAAGATAAGCAGGAAATTCTGGCAGCAGTGATTGAGGAGGGCACTCAGAACGCACTAGGCATCGCAAAAGCCGCGTTGCAATCTTGCCCCGGCAGTGCAGAAGCTCGGCTGCATGCCATGGCAAGGGCGCACCTGGAAACGCTGTTTGCAGATCGTAATGCTCACGTGGTGGCGCTGTTTGAATGGCGACGGTTAGACCCCGCTGCCAGCGCCCACCTTAGCCACCTACGCGATGCTTATGAGGCGATGTGGGTTGAGGTGATTGATGATGCTCTGGCGGAAGGGTTGATTCATGGCGACCGCTTCCTCGTTTCCCGCTTTATTTTAGGCGCGTTGAACTGGACCGTTCGTTGGTATGACCCCAATGGCCCGCGCACCCCAGACGACCTTGCTGATGAGCTGGTGGCAATGATCCTGTCGCGCTAATGCTTGGCGCTGTCTCTTCCCAATCGACCAACGTCTAACCTCATGGCCGCGCTTGTGGCTTGCGCTCTTGGGTAAATGCTTTTAGCGTTGGTCTATCGGTAGGTTTCCGTTAACGTAAACGCACAATAATGCCAGCACTACGTTGAATCCTGCCTGCCCGAGTGCTCACGACCAACAACATAAGAGAGCCGTCATGACAGCAACAGCCACGTCACTTCCCCCGTATTCGACTTTTTTTGAAAGCTTTTCGGTTGATAGCGTTATCGCCAAACTTGACGACCATCAGGATGGATATTTAAACGCCTTTGACGCCTGTTGTGGACGGCATGTGCGCCAAGGGCGTGGTGATGTATTGGCGCTAGTACATGAAGATACCCAGGGCCAAACCTATACGCTGACCTATTCCGAACTTGATCAGCAGAGCGGCCAATTGGCGGGCTGGTTCAAAAGCCAAGGGTTCGGTGAAGGCGACCGGATTGCCTGCATGCTGCCTCGTTCTGTTAATTTGCTGATCACCGTGCTGGCAACGTGGCGCATTGGGGCCGTCTACCAGCCGCTGTTTACTGCCTTTGGGCCGGACGCCGTGGATTACCGTCTTAGCCGTGCCGATACCAAGTTGGTTATTACCGATCATGCCAATCGCTACAAGTTTGATGGGTTGAGCCAGTGTCCGCCCGTTTTAGCCGTGGGCGGTGCAACCAGTGAGCATGCCAACGACCTCGATTGGCAGATCGCATTGACGTATACGTCAACGAGTGAAGCACCGCCCCGGCTTTCGCCGGATAAGCCGTTTCTTCAGATGTTTACTTCCGGCACGGTGGGTAAGCCCAAAGGGGTCGCCGTGCCGTTATCGGGTATGACCGCATTTGCGCTCTATATGGAGCTGGCGGTTGACCTTCGTGAAGATGACCGCTTCTGGAATATGGCGGACCCTGGCTGGGCCTACGGACTTTATTATGCGATTGCAGGGCCGCTGCTGTTGGGCGTTACCACGCATTTTTGTGAGGCCGGTTTTAGTGCAGAGGGGGCGCTGGCATTTATGAAGCGCCATCGCATCACCAATTTTGCAGCGGCACCTACGGCATACCGTTTGATGAAAGCGTCAGGCTTATTTGATGACGCCCATCAAACCTTAACGCTGAGAGCAGCCAGCTCTGCTGGGGAGCCGCTGAATACGGAGGTCGTTACTTGGGTAGAAAAATCGTTGGGTTGCCCGGTGATGGATCATTACGGCCAAACGGAAACCGGGATGACCTGTAATAACCACCACTCTCTTGAGCATCCCAAACATGTAGGTGCCATGGGCGTTCCTATGCCGGGCTACCGACTGGCCATTCTTGATGCGGAATATAACGAGCTGCCACCCGGTGAGCCCGGTGTATTGGCGGTGGATATCAAGAACTCACCCGCTCACTTTTTCCAAGGCTATACCTGGCAGGAGAAAGACCCCTTCGTTAACGGTTACTACCTGACCGGCGATGTGGTGATTCGTAATGAGGATGGCTCGTTCCAGTTCGCAGGCCGCGACGATGACATCATCACTACTGCAGGTTATCGGGTGGGCCCGACAGACGTTGAAAATAGCGTGATGACACATCCAGCGGTGGCGGAATCCGCGGCGGTGGGGCAGCCAGACGAGATTCGTGGCGAAGTGATTAAATCTTACATCGTGTTGCGCGACGGCTTCGAACCCAGCGATGCCCTGGCAGAAGAGATTCGCCAGCAGGTGCGCGAACGGCTCTCTACCCACGCTTTCCCCAGGGTGATTGAGTTTGTCGATGAGCTACCTAAAACCCCCAGCGGCAAGATTCAGCGCTTTAAGCTGCGTGCCCAAGCGGCAGAGCAAGTGCGCGATAACTCATAATTCATAGGAAGAGTGCTATGCAGGTAAAGGACCGTACGTTTTTGATTACTGGCGCTGCCTCAGGTCTTGGTGCGGCCACGGCAGAACGGCTGGTAAACGCTGGTGCCAATGTAGTGCTGTGCGATATGAGTGATCGGGTGTTGAATCTAGCAGAACAGCTGGGTGCTCAGGCTAAAGCCTGTGTCGCTGATATCACCTCTGCCGCTGATATGCAGCAGGCGGTGAATACGGCGGTGGCGTTGGGTGGCGAAAGTGGGCTTTCTGGGGTGGTTCACTGTGCGGGTGTGGTGAGCGTCGCCAAGTTAGTGGATCGAGAAGGTAATCCTGCCGACCTTGATAGCTATGCGCGCACGGTCCATATCAACTTAGTTGGCACTTTTAATGTGATGCGGCTCGCTGCTGCTGCGATGGCTAACAACCCGCCCGGTGATAGCGGTGAGCGTGGTGTGATTATCAACACGGCTTCTATTGCGGCGTTTGATGGGCAAGTGGGGCAGTGTGCCTACAGCGCTTCTAAGGCGGGGGTTGTGGGAATGAGCCTGCCAGCGGCAAGAGAGTTATCTCGTCATGCCATTCGCGTTATGGCGATTGCTCCTGGGGTGTTTGAGACGCCAATGATGAGCGAAATCCCGGATGAGGCTGCTCAGGCATTGGCTGCTGCCGTGCCTTTCCCCAAGCGTTTGGGGAAACCTGAAGAGTTTGCGCTGTTAGCAGAGCAAATCATTACCAACCCCATGCTTAATGGAGAGGTGATTCGTTTGGATGGCGGTATACGCATGCAGTAATCCGTTTTAAGCACACTGCTCCTGGCCAGCCTGCTCATATTTCGAGCAGGCTTTTTTGTATGTAAAACAGGGTATTGTAGTTATAGCGACCAAAGTTGTAGTCGGTTTTTGAGCTTAATTCAAACGACTGCTTGACTGTGCTGTGTGAGCGCGCTAATTTTCAAACATGTGTTTGAAAGCCGTTGGTAAAGCCCAGCCCTTTCAGCCCCCTGTTTAGGAGAAGTGACATGCCCAGCTATCAAGCCCCTCTGCGTGACATACGTTTCGTGATGGACGAAATGTTTGATTACCCAAGCCACTACGCCGCATTACCCAATGGTGAAGATGCCTCGCCAGATGTCGTGAGTGCGATTTTGGAAGAGGGTGGTCGCTTTGCTCGTGAGGTGCTGCTACCTCTTAACCAAAGCGGTGATGAGGAGGGGTGCTTGCTGGAAGGGGGTGAGGTGAAAGCTCCTAAAGGATTTAAAGAAGCCTATCAGCAGTATGTTGAAGGCGGTTGGCCGAGTTTGGCGGCAGATCCTGAGCAGGGTGGTCAGGGCCTTCCGCACTCATTGGCGATGATGCTCTCTGAAATGATCTGCGCTACTAACTTAGCGTGGGGTATGTACCCGGGCTTGTCACATGGTGCGGCGGATGCGCTTCGTCATCACGGTACGGATGAGCAGAAGGCGACATACCTCACCAAGCTGGTAGAAGGTGTTTGGACTGGCACCATGTGCTTGACGGAGCCGCACTGCGGTACTGACCTGGGTTTGATCAAAACCCGTGCAGTGCCCGCTGAAGATGGTGCTTATCACATTACGGGTACCAAAATCTTTATCTCAGCCGGTGAACACAATCTCGCTGAGAACATCGTCCATCTCGTGCTGGCCAAACTGCCGGATGCTCCTGAAGGATCTAAAGGTATTTCGCTATTCGTTGTGCCCAAATTTCTGCCGGACGCTGCGGGCAACCCTGGCGAGCGCAATGGCGTCAGCTGTGGTTCGCTTGAGCACAAAATGGGTATCCATGGTAATGCTACCTGCGTCATGAACTTTGATGGCGCAACAGGCTATCTAGTTGGCGCGCCGAATAAAGGCCTGGCCTGCATGTTCACCATGATGAACGCGGCTCGCTTAGGCGTGGGTATCCAAGGCTTAGGGTTGATGGAGGCTAGCTTCCAAAACTCGCTAAGTTATGCCCGTGACCGCTTACAGATGCGTGGGCTGTCTGGCGTACAAGCGCCGGATAAAGTCGCTGACCCTATTATTGTGCACCCTGATGTACGCCGTATGCTTCTGACGCAAAAAGCCTTTGCCGAAGGCGGCCGCATGCTGGTGCTGTATACCGCCCAAATGCTCGATATTGTTGAGCACGGCACGCCGGGCGATGAGAAAGAGCGAGCGGAGACGCTGCTCGGTCTATTAACACCCATCGTCAAAGCTTTCCTGACGGAAGTGGGCTTCGAGTGTACCAATGAAGGCGTGCAGATTTTTGGTGGTCACGGCTTTATTAAAGAGTGGGGCATGGAGCAACTGGTGCGCGATGCGCGCATCACACGTCTCTATGAAGGTACGACCGGTATTCAAGCGCTTGATCTGCTGGGGCGCAAAGTGCTGATGAGTCAAGGTGAGTCGCTGAAAGTATTCACCAAAGAGATTCACAAGTTCTGCAAAGCAGAAGCGGATAACTCCGCATTGAAAGAGTTTATTGAGCCGCTGGCTAAGCTGAACGCCGAGTGGGGCGAGCTCACCATGGGCATCGGTATGAAAGCGATGCAGGACCGTGAAGAGGTAGGAGCTGCCAGCGTCGATTACTTGATGTACTCAGGCTACGTGACGGTTGCTTACCTGTTCGCACGTGCTGCCAAGCAGGCGGCTGCCTCCCAGGACGGTGATGATGCCGCTTTCTATCAGGCAAAGTTGAATACAGCGCGGTTCTATTACCAGCGCTTGTTACCGCGTACCAAAGCGCACGCGGCAATGATCCAAGCGGGAGCGGGCAGCTTAATGGCCATCTCAAGCGAAGATTTTGGCTTGGGCTTTGAGATTTAAGCCTAGGCGTTTACCAGGCACTCTCTGGTCAGGGTACTGATCGGTGGTTTGCGGCAGACTTGCCTTTGGCATCGTCTGCCGCTTTTTTTTCAAAACCCTCTTGCCAACCCGGCCGCGAATCCGTAAAGTACGCATCCGCTGCCGGGGACGCCCAGCGTTACCAGTGGTGAATGGGGTTGAAAAACCTCTGCTTTGTCAGGAAGTTAGAGTCGTCTCGTTATTGATTGGGTCGCTCGCTTCACTCGCTGAAAACAGCAGTTGACAAACACCAGGAAATGCGTAGAATACGCCTTCCTCGCTGAGGCAACACGGTTCAGGTCATCGAGCCAGCACAGCGAAACAGCTCTTTAACAATTTGATCAGGTAATTCATGTGGGCGCTTGCCGATGAGGGTGATAAATCACCAATTATCAAGGCAAGCGCACAAGAAAGATGTTCACATCTTTCAAATTCGTTTGAACCTTGAGCCAAGTTTGATCCGCTTTTGTTGCCTTCGGGCAGCGAGTAAGGATCGCATTGATCTTAAACTGAAGAGTTTGATCATGGCTCAGATTGAACGCTGGCGGCAGGCCTAACACATGCAAGTCGAG
>NZ_JBSXNN010000067.1:0-8047 GCF_056857635.1 Vreelandella sp. L-15
GTGGAATATCAAGCGGATGCACCGGTTGACGGCGGGCTGAGGGCTCGCCGCGCCCAACCGGCCAGCAGGCAAGGCGTCAGAACCGCCTTGCAGAAGCTGAGGGGCAGGTTAAGAGCCACACAACAGCACCAACACCAACACCAACACAGGGGGGGGTGAAGAACCCACGCCTCAGCTCATCCATTAACCTCAAGTCCGACAGACTGCTAGAGCGGGTCAACGAGATAGTTACGCGACTCAAGCAGCTGCCGCACGCTGGCATAGCTAAGCGGCGCCACCTGCCAGCGCCCTTGCTGGCTGCTAAGAATGCCGCGCCGCGCCAGGGCAAAGCGTGCATTTAACGATTCGTGATCCGAAAAAGGCAGCACATGTTTTAACGCATGATCTTCCAGCCCGCCGTGAATCAGCAGGGTATGCAGCAGTAAAGTAGCTAGATCGCCGGTATCTGTGGGTAGTTCGGCTTCAGCCAGCGCGTCCAGTAGCCACAGTTCTTGAGAAGTGTCGCTATCATCCGAATCTTCTGCTGGCTCACGCAGCCGCTCGCGCCAGTAGTGCCAGGCAATTCCCAAGTGCCCTCGGCAGTGTGCCGCTAGGCGCTGCAGCTCTTTATAGGCCTCTTTTTGATCACTGTCGCTGGTGAGAATCGATTTGCCCGTACGTGTACTGTACACCGTCGGGCACTCCCCCGCTGCTTGGGAAAAATAGTGGGCCAACTGTTCACCTTCGAGCCCTTGGAGGGTCAATACCGGCACGCCCTCCAACCCCACCGCATGCTGTAAGTAGGCGTAGGTCCAACTGTCGCACCCCATCACGCTCTGCCCTAGGCGCCCACTCAAGGCACGCTCAAGCAACTCACGAACGCCTTGCAAGCCATTGGTATGGCGTAAAAAGTGGTACTCCAAGGCAGGAATTGCCCAGCGCTTTAGCTGGGTAGCGTCTTCTACCCAGGCTAGGCTGCCGTCCACTGGCTCTTTCAGCGTGGGTACGGTGAGGCAAGGAATATCCTGTTGCGCAGCCCATTGGCTCACCACGGTGCTGTGCCCACCGTAAGGCGGTGAAATAAACAGCACAACCGGCGCATCTTCGTAGTCTTTCAGCGCCTGTTTCAAGCGTTCGGTGGCGGGCAGCCAGTCAATGGGGGGCGCAACATGCGCCAGCTTCACTTTAGGCAGCGCGCGCAGTTCACTCTCCTGCTTCGCTTGGCGCTCGGAAGCTTCCTTGCCTATCATCCAGGTGGTGGCCGCTCGCCAGCTACGCCGCCACTGGCTCGCCTGAGTGCGCTCAGGGGTTTGAAAGGTGTCTAATGCCACCACGTTCCATGGCGATAAAGCCACGTTCGTTGAGCCTTGCGCCATATCTCGCCTCGATTCAGTAAACTAGATTAAGGTTAGCATGCCTTATGCCACCCCCCCCGGGCTAGCCGAACTTATCGTCTAAAATAAAGTCGTTATTGCCAAGTAACTCACTTTTGAGCGATGCGCAGGAGGCGACGATGAGCGTGGTGAATGTCACGATGGCGGAGCTTCACGAGAAGCTTGCAAAGTGCATTGCGGGCGAGCGGGTGCTCATTGAGCAGGAAGGGAATCGATTCAGCGGCCGCATCCAGCATGTCGGTGTGATGGGGGTAAAAGTCATTCCTGAAACCGTCATCAAAAACAGTACCGGTGACCCAGGGGATATGGATGGCGTGACCGTGCCCTACGACGATATTTGGGAGCTGGAAGTCAAAGGCGTGGTCTACAGCCGACTGGGGGAGTAACGTAGCCTCCCCCTCATGGCAAAAAAAGCGCGCCTGCTTTTGGCAGACGCGCTTTTGACTCGTCGCTTTTTTTACTCATTGTGCAAAGCGTCGCGCTTCGCTCAATAGGTCAGGCAGATCTTACCAAAGTGCTTGCCTGACTCTTGATGACGAAACGCATCGGCGATCTCGCTGAGCGGGAATTCACGGTCAATGATCGGTTTGAGCTTCGCCGCTTCGATCGCTTGGATCATCTCGATCTGATGACGACGGCTACCTACGATAAGCCCCTGCAATTTAGCCTGTTTTGCCATCAGCTTAGCCGTCGGGATCTCGCCGTCACGGCCGGTGAGCACACCAATCAGTGAGATATGCCCGCCAATCTTCACGGCATCGATGGATTGCGGCAGCGTACCGGGGCCGCCTACCTCGATGACGTGATCCACGCCTTTGCCGTCGGTCAACGCTTTGACCGCTTTTCCCCACTCGGGTGTCTCGCGGTAGTTGATGGTGTGCTCCGCGCCGAGGCTACGCAGGCGCTCCAGCTTCTCATTGGAAGAGGAGGTCGCGATCACTCGAGCCCCCATCAGCTTGGCGAACTGCAGCGCAAAGATCGACACCCCGCCGGTACCCAGTACCAGCACGGTATCGCCCGCTTTCAAGCCGCCGTCCACCACCAGCGCGCGCCAAGCGGTCAATCCTGCGGTGGTCAACGTGGCGGATTCTACATGGCTGTAGCCGATCGGCTGGCGAGTAAACCATGTGGCCGGTCGAATTACCTGCTCGCGGGCATAGCCATCGACGCCATCGCCAGGGGTGGTGGTAAAGTCGCCTACGCGCGCCGGGCCTTCCAGCCAGTATGGGAAGAAGGTCGAGACGACCGCATCGCCCACGGCAAACTCTTCCACACCTTCGCCAACGGCTTCCACCACGCCCGCGCCGTCGGACATCGGGATGCGCTTATCGTCGGTGGGAATCATCCCCGCCACGACCGCGTAGTCGTGAAAGTTCAGCGAGCTGGCGTGCAGGCGCACTTTGATCTCGCCGGGGCCTGGCTCCCCAGGGGCTGCCACGTCGACAACGTTCAATTTATCTAAACCGCCGGGTTGTTGAAGCTGGATAGCTTGCATCAGTACCTCCTGTTAAAGCGCCCTTACTAGGCGACCGGTCTAGTCTCAAATGAGGGCATTGTTATCAGGATCAAGGTCGTTACCCAAAAATCCTCCCGACTGGCGCTGCCAAAGGCCTGCATAAATGCCGTTTCGGGCCAGCAATTCCTGATGAGTGCCGCTCTCCACCATGCGCCCTTCATCCACCACAATCAAACGGTCTAGCATGGCAATGGTAGAGAGCCGATGGGCGATGGCAATCACCGTTTTGCCCTCCATCAACGCATCCAACTGCTCTTGAATCGCCGCTTCAACCTCGGAATCCAGCGCCGAGGTGGCTTCATCCAATACCAGGATGGGGGCATCTTTGAGCAGCACCCGGGCGATGGCAATGCGCTGGCGCTGGCCGCCGGAGAGCTTCACGCCCCGCTCTCCCACATGAGCATCCAAACCGCGCCGCCCTTTGGGATCGACTAGGTCATTGATGAAAGTATCGGCATGGGCACGGCATACCGCCTGCCAGACATCCTCATCGCTGGCGTGCGGACTGCCGTAGCGGATGTTATCTCGCAGCGAACGGTGCAGCAGCGAGGTGTCTTGGGTCACCATGCCGATCTGATGGCGCAGCGAGGTCTGGGTGACCTCAGCAATGTTTTGGCCGTCGATCAGAATGCGCCCGCCCTGCAGGTCGTAAAAGCGCAGCAGCAGGTTCGCCAGGGTCGATTTTCCCGCCCCGGAACGGCCAATCAGGCCGATCTTTTCACCGGGCTTGATGGTCAGGTTCAGCCCATCAAACACATTTTTGCTCTCCCCTTTTGCCTGAGCATACTGGAAGCGCAGCGTATCGAAGACGATCTCGCCGTTGGGCACGGTCAGCGCTTTGGCGTTGGGCGCGTCTTTCACCGTCGGCTCCTGGGCGATGGTGTTCATGCCATCCTGCACCGTGCCGATGTTTTCAAACAGCCCAGCGACTTCCCATAAAATCCAGTCGGACATAAAACGGATCCGCATCACCAGGGCAATGGCGATAGCCAGCACGCCCAGAGAGATCGCCTCCATGTACCACGCTGCAATCGCCATGCCTGCCGTGCCAACTAGCAGCAGCGTATTAAGCAGCGTCAAGCAGACGCTCATCACCGTGACCAGGCGCATCTGGCGATGCACGGTGACCATAAAGCCCTCCATAGCATCTTTGGCGTAGCGCTCTTCGCGCTGAGTATCGGCAAACAGCTTGATAGTTTGGATGTTGCTGTAGCTATCCACCACGCGGCCAGTCATCTGAGCGCGAGCACCCGCCTGGGCCATAGAGACATCCCGCAGGCGCGGTACGAAAAAGCGCATGATGCCTAAATAGCCGATCAGCCAAAGGCCTAGCGGCAGCAGCAGCCATGGATCGGCGCGTCCCAACAGAATGGCCGCCCCGGTAAAATAGACGATGGCGTACACCATCAGATCCATCACTTTGGTGACGGTTTCCCGCACGGCCAGCGCGGTTTGCATCACTTTTTGCGATACCCGCCCGGCAAACTCATCTTGATAGAACGCTAGGCTCTGGCTGAGCATATGGCGATGAGAGAGCCAGCGGCCAATCATCGGGTAGTTACCAAAAATGCTCTGGTGGGTGACCAGCGACTGCAGCAGCACCAGTAGCGGCAGGCCCACCACCACTAACAAACCAAGGCCCGCCAGCCACAGGCCGTGGTTGGCCCAGAAATCGGCGCGCTCGACGCCACCCAGCCAATCCACCAAATCGCCCATGTAGCTAAAGAACACCACCTCTGCGGCAGATACCACCGCCGTTATCAGCGACATCACTAGCAGCCACGGCCACACCGGGCGCGAAAAGTGCCAGATAAACGGCAACAGCCCTTTGGGCGGTGTGGTGACCTCACCCTCTGGGTAGGGGTTAACGCGCTCCTCAAAAAAACGGAACAGCGGCGAGAGCAGACGTGACAGCATGGAGAGTCCTTACATGACGCGATAAAAGGGAGCACAGCGAGGAGAGTTAGCGTAATGATCGCGACGTCAGGCGTCAGGATGATGACGCATTAGCCAGCGGGCCCAGAAGGGAGCAACAATCATCAGGGTGACCATGCGCAGCAGGTGATGAAAAGCCACAAACACTGGGTCAATGTTGAGCGCGACGGCGAGTATCGCCATTTCACCAATACCGCCAGGGGCCAGCGCCAAGAGCGCCACATCGCGTCGCACGCCAACGGTTTGGTGGATCAGTTCGGCAAAAACAGCCAACACGACGAGGGCCAGCAGCGTCGCAATCTGACTGCCATAAGTAGCGGCCCAACAGCCGCCGCGTCATGCCTTGAAAGCGTGAACCAATGGCGCTGCCCAGCACCCAGAGCATCAGATTCATACCCCGGCTTGGCAAGGCGAGGCTGGCGATATCTAACCCGGAGAGTAGCGCGGTGGCTAACAAGGGAGCGAGCAGCGCGGGGCTTGGCAGGCGTAGCCATTTGCCCAGCGGCAGCAACAGCGGAATAGCAAGCAGCAGCCAGCCATCGGTTAATGCGGCATCCGCTGGCCCCAAGGTACCTTCACCGCCTTCAAAGGCCCAAAATAGCGGCGGCAGGAATAGAACAACCAGCACAATACGCAGCGACTGGGCAATCGCAATCCGTTGGGGGTCGCCGCCACACCGGTCACCCAGCATAATCATGGCGGTCATTGCCCCTGGGGAGGCACCAAACCAGGCGCTTACGGGGTCGAAGCCACAACGGCGGTACCAGGCAGACGCCACGGCAGTGGACGCCACCACACCCGTTAGCAACAGCACGGCCGAGATTGGCCAATCCAATACGCGGTGGGCAAGCTCAGGAGTGACTTGGCTACCCAGCACCATGCCCATCACTGCTAAAAACACGCTACGCAGCGACTCAGGCACTTCAACCTTCACGCCTTTAGCAGACACCAGCAGGTTCGCCACCAAGGGGCCAAGCATCCAGGCCAGCGGCAGCCCCGTAATGTGAAACAGCACACCGCCTGCTGCACCAACACTGAGCGATAAGAGAAGCGCCTTGGCTCTCCCTGCACTGAAACGGCTGCCCTTCACACTCCCCTCCGGTGATCTATCTCTGACATCACAGGGTCATTACCCTGCTAAGTGCTATCCATAGCTTACCATTATCTCTGTCAGCTTGGGCTTAACTAGCAAGATTCCACCCACAAACAAGAACCAAGCAATTTTTGACAGGGCCTGCTATATCTTCCAAGCAGAAGGCGTATAATAACCCCGCCAATAATGGCGAACTTTCTCAGGGCGGGGTGTAAGTCCCCACCGGTGGTAATGCCATATCTTAACGGATATGGACAAGCCCACGAGCGCTCAGCTAAAGGGTGTAACCCGATAGTTGAGGACAGCAGATTCGGTGAGATTCCGGAGCCGACGGTCATAGTCCGGATAAAAGAGAAGGTTTCCTAGTGATATTACCTGTAGCGTTCCAACGCATACGGGTGCTGTGCTATTGGATGCCTCATGCCCTGGTTCTGGTAAACAATCCCATAGGATGACCATGAATCAGACCCAACACTCCTCATCTGTTCGCGTTGCCTTTATCGAAGCGTCGTGGCATCACGATATAGTCATTCAAGCTCGTCAGGCATTTATTGCTCAACTTGCTAGCGAGCATGGTTTTTCTGCTGACCAAGTAGAGATATTCCAAGTTGCAGGGGCTTACGAAATTCCGCTTCAGGCTAAACTACTCGCCAAAACTGGCCGTTACAGCGCCATTGTGGGAGCTGGCTTTGTCATTGACGGTGGCATCTATCGGCACGAATTCGTTGCTCAAGCTGTCATTGAAGGCATGATGCAAGCGCAACTGGAAACCGAAATCCCCATTCTTTCGGTTGTGCTGACGCCTCATCATTTTCATGAACACAGCACACACCATGATTTTTTCCATGGCCATTTCCTCGCCAAAGGCAAGGAAGCCGCCGAAGCGTTGGTCATGACTTTGGAAAATCATAAAAAGATTCAAACCTTAAACTAGGTCAATACCAAGTCCATAATAGTATATAAGAGAGATAGCGGGCGGCCTAAATGGCTGCTCGCAAGCAAATAGAAAGTGCTTAACATTTGATATGTATTATGTATTTTCAGCTAAGTGATGCACTGATTTCGACTATCTTTAGGTACTTTGATATATGATCCCGTCAACTTCTGACGCCATCGGAATACTACTGGCAGCACCGAATTTTTGTACCGCCAGGGCAGCCGCCGTTGCCGCCCTTTGCAAGCACTGTGAGGGCGTTAGGCCAGCTTGCCTCGCAGCAAGGAAGTAGCCCACAAAGGTGTCGCCTGCAGCCGTTGTATCAACGGCTTTTACCTTTAAAGCCGGTTGAAAAAGAGTCTCATTGCTGCGCTGATACCAAGCCCCCTCGCTACCTAGAGTAAGAACCACCTCAACATCGCCAAGCGATTCTTTACACCGCATAAGCAAATCTGCGGCGCTCGAATCTACTGGCATTTCTAACAAAGCGGCGGCCTCTGTACGGTTAAAAAAAAGCAGTTCACACTGGTCTAGAGGTAATGATGATACTTTCGAGGTCATTGGTGCTGGATTAAATATCACCTTACAGCCATGACTCACTGCTAATAGAATAAGCTGATCAAGCCCATTACATTCGTTCTGGATAAGTATTGTGTCGCCAGGCGCAGTTTGCGCAACAAGAGCCGTCATTTTCTCCCGTGTAAAACCATGATTGGCGCCAGAGAATAAAAGAATAGCGTTTTCACCCAGTGCATCAATTTGAATAATCGCATGCCCACTTGGCTCTGGGGTCAATTCAATATCTTTCACATCAACACCCGCAGACTCAAGCTCACTGGTCACCCAAGCATCGATCGATGAAACTCGCCCCCAGTGACTCACCATTCCTTTAGCACGCGCTATTGCCAACGACTGATTGACGCCCTTTCCACCTAATCCAATATTATAATCATCACTTTCCAAGGTTTCGCCAGGGCGAACAAAATAGGGCACAAGGTAAGTATAATCGATATTAATGGAACCCAAATTAAAGATCATTGACACACCCTCTTATTCAGCGAGTAGGGTGAGGCGTCTCCGCCTCATCCCTCTCACAGAACCGTACATACGGACCACGTATACGGCTCATGCCATTAACTTACCCCGAATTCGGGGACAGTGATGCCGGTTCTGACCCTGGTCAGATCCAATAACCG